>CAIVJV010000170.1 GCA_903906325.1 uncultured Gemmatimonadota bacterium | reverse complement strand
GCCGGCCGCGCCGCCCCCCACCGCCGACGCGGCCCCGTCCTGGGACGTCGCCTTCGCCGACCCGCCCTACCATCGCGGGACCGCCACCGCGCTCGCCGAGCGCTGGCTCCGCGCCCCGTTCGCAGCGATCTTTGGCATCGAGCACGAGGCCGAGCGCACCCTCCCTGCGGCGGTGGCGCCGGCCACGTCCGATCGTCGGCAGTACGGCGACACCGCCCTCACCATCTACCGCACCGGTCCCTGAGATGCCCAAGGTCGCGCTCTATGCCGGCAGCTTCGATCCCATCACCAATGGGCACGCCGACCTGATCCGGCGCTCGCTCGGCTTCGTCGATCGACTGGTCGTCGGGGTCGCGGTGAACGTCGCCAAGCAACCGCTCTTCAGCGTGGAGGAGCGGATGGCCCTCATCCGCGCGGCGCTCGACGAGGATCCACGGGTCGAGGTCCGCTCGTTCACCGGGCTCGTGGTGGATTTCGCGCGCGAGGCCGGCGCACGGGTCGTGCTCCGAGGGCTGCGTGCCGTCGCCGACTTCGAGTACGAGTATCAGATGGCCCTCATGAATCGGCATCTCGCCCCGCAGCTCGAGACCATGTTCATGGTCCCTTCGCTCGAGGTGAGCTATGTGAGCTCCTCCCTGGTGCGCGAGGTCGCACGCTTCGGTGGCGACATCGAGCAACTCGTCCACCCCGCGGTCGCCCGCGCGCTCCGCGCGCGGTTCGCGGGGACGACCTCCACCGGGGCCGAGACGCCCCCCGCTCCGGTCCGCAGACCATGACCCTCGATGCCAGCACCCATGGCGACGTCCTCGTCATCGCGCTCCACGGCCAACTGATCGTCGGGAACCGGCAGGCCCTCAAGCAACGCGTCCTCGATGACATCGAGGGGGGGACCCGCAAGGTGGTCGTCGACTTCGCGAACACCGGCTACATCGACAGCTCGGGGCTCGGGGTCCTCGTCTCGCTCGCGAAGCGGCTCCGGGAGCTCGGGGGCGACCTCCGGCTGGCGAATCTGAACGCCGACCTCCGGACGCTGTTCGAGCTCACGAAGCTCGATTCGCTCTTCCAGATCGCCGAGTCTCGCGAGCAGGCGCTGGCCAGCTTCTAGATGATGTCCACCGCGGCGCTCGACTTCCGCGTCCCGAGCGACCTCGCGCAGATCGAGGCGATCGTCGCGCAGGTGGTGCATCGGTGCCGCGAGTGTCGCTTCGACGCCCGGTTGCTCAGCCTCAACGTCCCGGTCGCGCTAACGGAGGCGATCGCGAACGCCATGGTGCGCGGGAACGGGGAGGATGTCGCCAAGGAGGTGCGGGTGCGCGCCGAGGTGTCGGAGGTGCGGCTCGTGATCGAGGTGGAGGACGAGGGCGCGGGGTTCGATCTCGACGCCTGTTGCGTGGATCCCACCACGCCGGAGCGTCTCGAGCGCGAGGACGGACGCGGGCTCTTCCTCATGCGCGCGCTGATGGATGAGGTGGTGAGGGTGGAAGGGGCGGCGAACGTCGTGCGGCTGACCCTGCGGCGTCGGTGAGCCCTTCATGAGTCATCTGGCCCGCGTCCTCGAGGCGTTCACCGTCGCGCAGGGCGGCACCGCCGTCGTCTGGATGGCGTCCCCGCGGTCGGGGGACCTCGACGTCGTGGCAGCGGTGGGCGGCGAGGTCGCGCCGCCGGCGTCGGCGCTCCTGACCGAGGCACCGACGATCCAATCGCG
>CAIVJV010000169.1 GCA_903906325.1 uncultured Gemmatimonadota bacterium | reverse complement strand
GGCCTCGTCCAGATCGACGCCCCCATCGTCATCCGCCTCGACGGCACGAACGCCGAGGAGGGCCGGGCCATCCTCGAGCCGCACCTGAGCGACTCGCTCCAGATGCAGCCCACCATGTTGGACGCGGCCCGCACGGCCGTCGAGCTGGCCAACGCCTGAGAGGAACTGCGTTGAGCATCTTTGTCAACAAGGACACCAAGGTCATCTACCAGGGCCTCACCGGCAGCCAGGGTCGCTTCCACGGGCTGCGCAACCGGGCGTACGGTACGCAGGTCGTTGCGGGTACGAACCCGAAGAAGGCCGGTACCGACGTCGAGGGCGTCCCGATCTACGCGACCGTCGGTGAAGCCGTCGAGGCCACCGGCGCAACGGCGTCGTGCATCTTCATCCCGGCGGCGGGCGTCGCGTCCGCGGTGATGGAAGCGGCCGAAGGTGGCGTCGAGTTCATCGTCGTCATCACCGAGGGTGTGCCGATGCACGATGAGGCCCGCTTCTACAACGAGCTCAAGCAGCGCTACCCGAACGTGCAGCTGCTCGGCCCGAACTGCCCCGGCATCATCACGCCGGGTGAGTGCAACATCGGCATCACCCCCGGTGAGATCGCGCTCGGTGGCGGCCCCGTCGGCATCGTGAGCCGCTCCGGCACGCTCACGTACCAGGCGCTCCACGAGATGACCTCCCGCGGCATCGGCCAGACGACCTGTGTCGGGATCGGCGGCGACCCGATCAACGGGACGAACTTCATCGACTGCCTCGCGGCCTTCGAGAAGGATCCCGCCACCAAGGCGATCGCGATGATGGGCGAGATCGGGGGCACCGATGAGCAGGAGGCCGCCGAGTTCGTCAAGCAGCACATGACGAAGCCGGTCGTCGGCTTCATCGCCGGGCAGACCGCCCCGCCGGGCCGTCGGATGGGCCATGCGGGGGCGATCATCTCCGGTTCCTCGGGCACGGCACAGGAGAAGCTGGAGGCCTTCGCCGCGGCCGGCATGGGGGTCGCGAAGCGCCCCATCGACTTCGTGGAACTCATCCAAGCGCGCCTGTAGTTCGTCTGCTGGACCCTCGTTCCCTCACCACTCAATCACCGACCGACCGATGGCTCTCGACTATACCTTCTCGATCATCAAGCCCGACGCCTTCAACTCCGGCAAGGCGGGGAAGATCCTCGCCCACCTCGAGGGGCAGGGGTTCACCCTCAAGGCGTGCCGGGTGATCCACATGACCAAGCGGCAGGCGGAGGAGTTCTACGCCGTGCACCGCGGGCGTCCCTTCTATGGGGAGCTCGTCGAGTTCATGAGCTCGGCCCCCTGCATGCCCTTCATCCTGGCCAAGGCGAACGCGGTCCACGCGCTGCGTGACGCGATCGGGGCCACCGATCCGGCGGAGGCGGCGGCCGGCACGGTCCGGAAGCTCTTCGCGGAGTCCAAGGGGAAGAACGCGATCCACGCCTCGGATTCCGACGAGAACGCGGTGCGGGAGAGCCGCTTCTTCTTCACCGAGGCCGAGGTCGTCTGATCCGGCCCTAAGTGCCTGTCAGACCGTAGGTTGGGCCCTTGCTTCGGCAGGGGCCTTTTCGTTATGATTCAAAGCTATGCTGTCGTTTCCCATCCGTACGCTGGCGCAGGGGGCGGTCCAGGTCGAAGGCGACCTCGCACCCGACGACCCGGTCTGGTTGGAGGGCGACAGTCGACCCGTGCAGGGCGTCCGGGTGACCGGGCGTCTGAGCGGGGCGGGCAGCGGTCGATACTACTTCAGCGGGGCCCTCTCGGGGGTGGCGCTGGGGGAGTGTCGGCGGTGTCTCGCGCCGGTGGAGCTCCCCGTGCGGTCCGACCTGCACGCGATCTTCGCCGAGGCGAGTGACGAGAACGCGGAGGAACCCGATGTGCTCCCGCTCGGCGAGGGGGGGATGACGGTCGATCTGCGTCCCGCGGTCCGCGAACAGTGGGTGCTCGAGTCCGCCGTCCTCCCGTTGTGCCGGCCCGATTGCCTCGGGTTCTGCCCGACGTGCGGGGCCGACCGGAACGCGGGACCCTGCGCCTGCACTCGCTCCTGATCCATCCCTTTACCCGACAGGTTTCCCGATGGCCGTCCCGAAGCGCCGTACCTCGAAGCGGAAGAAGCGCGCCCGCAACACCCACAAGGTCGCCCCGGCGATCAACATCCAGGCGTGCCCGAAGTGCGGCGCGATGAAGCGCCCGCACCATGTGTGCGAGGACTGCGGCTTCTACGCGGGCACCCAGCGCATCGCCGCTCGCGACGCGTAAACCATGGCGCGGATCGCGCTGGACGTCATGGGGGGCGATCACGCCCCCGAAGCGCCCGTCGCCGCCGCGCTCCTCGCCGTCCAGGAGCTCGCGCCCTCGCACGAGCTCCAACTGGTCGGCCGTGAGGCCGTCATCCGTGAGGAGCTGAGCCGCCAGCTCGTCGGCGCCTCCCCGATGCTCCGAGAGGCGGTCTCCACCTTCGCCATCATCGACGCCCCCGAGGTGATCGAGATGACGGACAAACCGTCGGTCGCCATCCGCGGGAAGCCCAATTCCTCGATGGCGGTCGGCCTCCGGCTCCAGGCCGACGGGCAGTCCGACGCCTTCGTCTCCGCCGGGAACACCGGGGCGCAGATGGCGGCCTCGACCTTCATCCTCCGGTTACACGCGGGGCTCTCGCGCCCTGCCATCGCGACGGTCCTCCCGACCGCGCGTCAGCCCGTCGTCATGCTCGACGCCGGTGCCAACGTGGACTGTGCCGCCGCGGAGCTCGTCCAGTTCGCCCGCCTCGGCCACGTCTTCGCCAAGGACATCCTGGGCCGCGCCACCCCAGCGGTCGGGCTCCTCTCCATTGGGGAGGAGGCCGAGAAGGGGAACGCCGCCGTGAAGGAGGCGCATCAAGCGCTCCTCGGGGCGGGGCTCCACTTCATCGGCAATGTGGAAGGGCGCGACATCCCGATGGGGGCCTGCGACCGCGGCCCGATCGACGTCGTGGTCTGCGACGGCTTCACCGGGAACGTCCTCCTCAAGTTCTACGAGTCGGTCGCCCCGATGATGTACGGCCTCCTCAAGCAGGTCGGCGTCACCAAGGAGCAGTTCGGGATGGCGATGCAGTCCCTGGACTACGCCAAGTACGGCGGCGCACCGCTGCTCGGCGTGAAGGGCGTGAGCATCATCTGCCACGGCAAGTCGAGTCCCGAGGCGATCAAGAATGGGATCCTCGCGGGCCTCCGCGCCGTCGAGTCGGAGATGAGCCGGCACGTCGGGGAGCAGCTCGGCGCATGAAGCGCCCCATCGCGATGCTCGCGGCGACCGCCCATGCGGTGCCGAAGCGCGTCTTCACCAACGACGACTTCGCATCGATCGGCGTGGAGACCTCCGACGAGTGGATCCGCGAGCGCACGGGGATCCGTCAGCGGTTCGTCGCGGGAGAGGGGGAGACCCTCACCTCGCTCTGCACCGAGGCCGCCCGGAAGGCGATGGCCCTGGCGGGGGTCACGGCGAGCGAGCTCGACCTAATCATCCTCGGGACCGCGAGCCCGGACCGACTCCTCCCCGCGACCGCCGTCGAGGTGCAGGCCGCGCTCGGCGCCTCGCGCGCGGTGGCCTTCGATCTCGACGCCGCCTGCTCCGGGTGGCTCTACAGCTGCCAGGTCGCCGAAGGGCTCATCGCGACCGGCGGCTACGAGACCGTGCTCGTCATCGGCGGGGAGGTGCTCTCGCGCATCATCAACTGGAAGGACCGCAACACCTGCGTCCTCTTCGGTGACGGAGCGGGGGCGACGATCATCAAGCGAAGCACCAAGCACCGGGGGATCCTCTCGGCCTACATGCGCTCGGACGGCAGCCTGG
>CAIVJV010000168.1 GCA_903906325.1 uncultured Gemmatimonadota bacterium | reverse complement strand
TGTCGCGGACCTGTTGGGTCTGGTAGAGGGAGGCCCCGGTCCGGGGGTTGGCGATCGGGGCGAGGGCCTCGGCGAGGCGGGCTTGGAGGGTCTCGGTCATGGCGGTGAAGGCTAATACGTGGGGAAGGTGTTGGCCCACGTGCTCGGCGCGACGCGGAGGGCACCGAGGGAGGTGATGGCGGAGCTCAGGTGGCACGAACTGAAGAGGAATTCCTTCGTCCCGTTCAGGGTGTTGTTCGCGACGGGATACCCCAACTTGGCGTTGAGCCCGGTGACGACCGCCCCAACGATCTGGTTCCCGCCGTTCGAGGTGAGGCGCCCGCCGACGAGGATCACCCCGTTCCATCCTGCTGAGTTGCCATTCAGGGTCAGGTCCCCGAGGACGATGAGGAGGCCGCGCCCGACCGCCCCCAGCGAGAATGCCGTGCTGGGGGATGGTCCATTGCTGACGATGATCGTCGGCCACGTGGTCGGATTGTCGGTGAACCACCGCGAGGCCGGGAAACCGACTCCGCTGGCCGTCGATCGAAAGTCGGGGGTGATGGCACTCCCATCCACGATGCCAGCCCAATTGAACGGGACGGCGCCGGCCGCCGCCGAGACGGTCGGGCCGATGATGGCGATCGGGGGCGAGCCGGCGCCTTCGAGCGGGCCGGTCTTCCCGCGGAAGCCCGGCGTGGTGGGGACGGCAACCGCTGCGCGACGAGGGGCACCGGGATTGCATTGATCGATCCCGCTGATCTTCCCGGCATTCCCCTGATAGTCGATGCCGTTGATGCTGGTCATCGACGCTTGGAGCGTCATCGCCTGGGATTGGTACGTCGCGAACGCGGAGGCGGAGGCGACGGCGTTCCCTGCACCGAACACCCCGGTGCTCGTGCGCACCCCACGGGCTCGGACGTGATAGAGTCCTGGCGCGGCATTGGCTTGGGCTTGGCGGAGCGACGTCGTCACCACATCCGCGTATCCCCCGGTCAGCGACACGCGGATCGACTCGACCCCGACGGGTGGGATCCGGGGGAGCCCCAGCCCCACACGATTCCGCAACCCCTGTTGCAGCCCCGTCTCCGCCAGGGCGACCGCCATCTGCGATTGGATGACCGCATCATCGGCGCCACGCTCGTTGGAGAGCATCGCGAACCCCGCCGCGATGGCCCCCACCAAGATGAACATCACGAGGATGACCATCGGTAGCGCGAAGCCTCGGCTCAGACGCCTCATCGCCCGCTCATTCCGGCACGTTGCGGAAGAAGACCGCGAGGCGCACGGGGGCGGATTCCGGCGTCCCGCGGATCGCGCTGGACCGCTCGCTCTCCCCGACGAGGACGAGCTCCACCCCCGTGAGGCGATCGACCTCTTGCGGCGGGGTCCCCTGCGAGGTGGCGCCGCCCGACACGAAGAAGCGGAACGCCGCGGTGTTCGCGAAGGGCACCGCGACCTCCTCCTCCGCGCCACCGGCGACCCGCCGCCAGAGGGCGGTCCGCCCAGGGACGAGGGTGCTGGCTGCGAACGCGTAGGTGATCGTCTGGTAGAGGAGCACCGGGGCGCCGATCGGCAGGGAGAGCGCGCTCCCCGGGAGGGCGAGGACGCGCCACGACGTGTCCGGCCGCGTGATGGCGACGGGGGGAGCGGTGCAGGTGCTCGCCGTGCCGGCGACGGGCGTCGAGGTG
>CAIVJV010000167.1 GCA_903906325.1 uncultured Gemmatimonadota bacterium | reverse complement strand
GGTCGCGCGGTGCCGCCCGTCCACGCCTTCGATCACTTCGTCGCATGATGGCCTTCGTCCGCTTCCTCCTGCTGCAACTCAGCGTCGCCGTCGGGACGATCCTCTTCGGTGGGAGCTGCATCGTCGCGGCGCTCTTCGGCGTCCGGGATCGTCCGGGCTCGACCTATGACCTCGCGCCCCGACGGTGGGGGCGCTTCGCCCTCTGGATGGCGGGCATCCGCGTGCAGGAACATGGCGTCGAGCACAAGCAGGGGACCGGACACATCTTCGTCGCCAATCATCTGAGCCTCGTCGATGTCTTGGCGCTCGCCGGACATCTCCCCTGGATCAAGTTCGTGGCGAAGGCGGAGCTCTTCCGCGTCCCGATCCTCGGACCGGCGATGCGACGAGCGGGGATGATCC
Source organism: uncultured Gemmatimonadota bacterium (assembly GCA_903906325.1). Classification (GTDB taxonomy): domain Bacteria; phylum Gemmatimonadota; class Gemmatimonadetes; order Gemmatimonadales; family Gemmatimonadaceae; genus Pseudogemmatithrix. Next base: position 4,002 of record CAIVJV010000167.1, on the reverse strand, counting down.
CGATCGAGCGGGCGAACCGGAAGGCGGCCTTCGGCGCCTACACGACGGCCACGGAACGGATCCGGGCGGGCGCCTCGGTCGGGGTCTACCCGGAGGGGACCCGTGGGCGAGCCTACCCGTTACGCCCGTTCAAGAAGGGCCCCTTCGTCCTCGCCGTCCAAGCGCAGGTCCCGGTGGTGCCGATGTTCGTCTATGGCGTGTTAGAGATCGCCCCGCGCGGGCGTTTTCAGGTCCACCCTGGGACGATCCATCTGCACTACCTCCCCCCGATCCCGACCGCCGGCCTCACCTACGACGATCGCGACGCCCTCGCGCGCCGGACCTACGAGGCGATGGCCACCTGTGCCCGGGATCGATACGGCATCGTCTCCCCACCGTACGGCCCCGGCTGACCCCATATCTTTCGATCGTCTCGATCTCGGGTACCTGGTCTCAGGTACCTGCCACCTGACCCCTGTCACCTGACCCCTGATGTCCACCATCCTTGCCGTCCAGGCCCGTGAGATCCTCGACTCCCGTGGCAACCCCACCGTCGAGGCCGACGTCATCCTCGAGGACGGCACGTACGGTCGTGCGGCGGTGCCGAGCGGTGCCTCCACCGGCGAGCACGAGGCGAACGAGCTCCGCGACGGCGATGCCAAGCGCTACCTCGGGAAGGGGGTCCAGAAGGCGGTCGCGAATGTGAGTCGGTTGATCGAGCCCGCACTGATCGGGCTCGACGTCACCGAGCAGCTCACCCTCGATCGCACGCTCCTCGCCCTCGACGGGACGAAGACCAAGGCGAAGCTCGGCGCCAACGCCATGCTCGCCGTCTCGATGGCGGCGGCCCGCGCGGCGGCGGCGAGTGTGGATCTCCCGCTCCATAAGTATCTCGGCGGTCCCATGGCGCGCACCCTCCCCGTGCCGCTCATGAACATCCTCAACGGCGGTGCGCACGCCACCAACACCGTCGACTTCCAGGAGTACATGATCGTCCCCGTGGGGGCGACGAGTTTCAGTGAGGCGCTGCGGATGGGGACCGAGGTCTTCCATGCGCTCAAGAAGGTCCTCGTGAAGCGGAAGCTCTCCACCGGGGTGGGGGACGAGGGGGGGTTCGCCCCTGATCTCGCCAGCGATCAGGCCGCGCTCGACGTCGTGATCGAGGCGATCGAGTCGGCGGGGTACGCGCCGGGGACGGAGATCGCGCTCGCGCTCGACTGCGCGGCGAGCGAGCTCTACAGCAAGGGCAAGTACACCTTCAAGAAGAGCGGGGCGGGGACCAAGTCCGCCGAGCAGATGATCGAGATGTATGCCAAGTGGTTGAATAAGTATCCCATCGTGTCGATCGAGGATGGCTTGGCCGAGGGCGATTGGGCCGGGTGGGGTCAGATGACCGAGGCGATCGGTGATCGCGTGCAGTTGGTGGGCGATGATCTGTTCGTGACCAACGTCGAGTTCTTGGCGCGCGGGATCGAGGAGGATGTGGCGAACGCCATCCTCGAGAAGGTGTATCAGATCGGGACGCTCACCGAGACGCTCGAGACCATCGAGATGGCGGGGCGGAACGGGTATCGCTCCATCATCTCGCATCGCTCGGGGGAGACCGAGGACACCTTCATCGCCGATCTCGCCGTCGCCACGAATGCGGGGCAGATCAAGACCGGCTCGGCGAGCCGTACGGATCGCGTGGCCAAGTACAACCAGCTCCTGCGGATCGAGGCCGAGCTCGGGGCGCACGCCGAGTTCCCGGGTGGGGCGTTGTACGGGCTCGAGGGGTGATGGCGAAGGGTCGGAAGGAGCGGGCGGGGCCCAAGGCGCTCGCTGGTCGGCTCGCCCTGTGGGGGCTCTGGCTCTTCGTGGCGTTCTGGGCCGTGCAGGGGGGCGAGTACGGGACGACGGACCTCCTCCGGCAGCGTGGCAAGGTGCGCCAGGCGCGGACGCGGGTCGATTCGCTCGAGGGGGTGGTGCGGGGGCTCAGGGAGCGGAAGCGCCTCGTCGAGTCCGACCCCGCCACGCAGGAGCGGATCGCTAGGGAGGAGTTCGGGATGGTCCGGGAGGGGGAGTTGCTCTACCGGTTCGTGGATCCCTGAGCGAGGTGGGAGCGGGGGGTCAGCACCTTGAATCCGTGGGTGCTTCGGCCTAGCTTTCCCAGACTACCGCGGGGTGGAGCAGCCTGGTAGCTCGTCGGGCTCATAACCCGAAGGTCGCGGGTTCAAATCCCGCCCCCGCTATTCATGAGGCGGTCGGTTCATCCGAACCGGCCGCCTCGTGGTTTGGAGAGGGTGTGGCTGGGTAGCTCAGCCGGTTAGAGCACGGCACTCATAATGCCGGGGTCGCGGGTTCGAGTCCCGCCCCAGCTATCGTCAACGGTCTCCGGCGCCCTTAGGCAGCGGAGACCGTTCGCGCTCACGGCCGTTCGCGCTCACGGTTTCCAACGTCGCGCCACATTATTCGTCCATGACCGACCGCCCCTGGATCCTCGCTGAGCAGCCGCTCCCCGCGGTGCGCGCCGCCGCCTTCGAGATCGCCGTCCTCCCGTGGGGGGCGACGGAGCCGCACAATCATCATCTCCCCTACGGGACCGACACCATCCAGTGTGATGCGCTCGCGGCCGAGTCTGCGCGACGGGCCTGGGCACGCGGGACCAAAGTGGCCGTGCTCCCGACCGTGCCCTTCGGCGTGAACACCACCCAGCTCGATCTGCCGCTCACGCTCAACATGAACCCGACCACACAGCTCGCGCTGCTGCGCGATCTGGTGCAGGCGCTCGAGGGGCAGGGGATCAGGAAGCTGGTGCTCTTCAATGGGCATGGCGGGAACGACTTCCGCTGGATGATCCGTGAGCTACAACCCGCGACGCGCGTCTTCCTCTGTACGCTCAACTGGTGGCAGGTGGTCGATCCGACGCCGCACTTCACGGACCTCGGCGATCACGCGGGGGAGTTGGAGACGAGCGTGATGCAGGTGGTGGCGCCGTCGCTCGTGCGGCCCCTTGCGGAGGCGGGGGATGGGCGCGCTCGCGCCTGGCGCGTCACCGCTTTCCGCGAGGGATGGGCCTGGGCGCCACGCCGGTGGACGCAGGTGACCCGTGACACCGGGATCGGGGACCCGCGAGCGGCCACGGTGGCGAAGGGTGAGGCCTTCCGCGAGGCGGTCTGTGAAAAGATCGCCGGATTCCTGGTGGAACTCGCGACGCTCGACCCGCAGGATCTCTACCAGCCCTGAGAGGCCGGCGCTCGCCTCGGAACCTGGCGGTCCGGTCGCCGCTTCGTCCGATATGACCGCGCCGATCTTCGTCACCGGGGCCACCGGCTACATCGGGGGCCGACTCGCCCCCCGCCTCTTGGAGCGCGGCTACCAGGTCCGCTGTCTCGCCCGCAACCGCGCCAAGCTCTTGGGACGCCCCTGGGCACAGGACCCGCGCGTCGAGGTCGTCGAGGCCGATGCGACCGACGAGGCGCAGCTCACCGCGGCGATGCGCGGCTGCTCGGCAGCCTACTTCCTCATCCACTCGATGGACACGCAGACCGGGACCGACTACCGGTCCCGCGATCTCGCCATCGCGCAGACCTTCGGCCGCGCGGCGAAGGCGGCGGGGGTGGCGCGCATCGTCTACCTCGGTGGACTCGGCGATGGCACGGATGATCTCAGCGGCCACCTCGCCTCGCGGCGGGAGGTCGAGGTCGCCCTCGGCGAGGCGGGTGTCCCCGTCACGGTGCTGCGTGCGGCGATGATCATCGGCTCAGGATCGGCGAGCTTCGAGATCCTCCGCTATCTCGTGGAACGCCTCCCGATCATGATCACCCCGCGCTGGGTGCGCACCGAGGCGCAACCGATCTCGGTCCGCGACGTGCTCTACTACCTCATGCAGGTCCTCGAGACGCCGGCGACCACCGGGCGGGTGATCGAGATCGGGGGGCCCGAGGTCAAGGACTACGAGGAGATGATGCAGCTCCTGGCGCGGCTCCTGGGACTCCGCCGCCGCCTCATCATCCCGGTGCCCTTCTTCACCCCGAAGTTGAG
>CAIVJV010000166.1 GCA_903906325.1 uncultured Gemmatimonadota bacterium | reverse complement strand
GAGACCCCACAGGACGAGTCACTCGTGACGTATGCCGCGAAGATCGATCGCGCGGCGGCCCGGCTCGACTTCCGCGCGCCGGCCACCCAGGTGGCGCGCGCGATCCGGGCCTACGACCCCCGGCCTGGCGCGTGGGGCGTGCTGCGTGGCATCGAGGTCCGCTGCTTCGGGGCGCGTCCGATCACGGATCGACGCGGCGAGGCGGGCGAGGTCCTCGAGATCGGGGAGATGGGGATGATCCTCGCCTGCGGGAGCGGCGCGGTGGCCGTCGAGACGGTGCACCCCGCCGGGAAGCGGCGGCTCGCCGCCCTCGACTGGCATCAGGGGCGCGGGGTGCAGGTCGGGGATCGCTGGGACCTCCCCACGTAAGCGCCGATGCCCGCCGCCCTCGCCTCGATCACCCCGAGTCGGATCGCCGCCGCCGAGACGCTGGCCGATGTGCGTGGGGGGGCGTTGCTCGATCACGCCTTCGACCAGCGCGCCGCCCCGCTCGACCCGCGTGACCGCCGCTGGACGCAGGAGCTCTGCTGGGGGATGCTGCGCAAGCGCGGGTGGATCGACGCGATCCTCGCGCCGCGCACCACCGGTGGCCTCGCGAAGCTCGATCCCGAGATCGTCGATCTCCTGCGGCTCGGCGTCTATCAGCTCCTCGAGATGGGAAGTGTCCCCCCCTATGCGGCGATCGGGCAGACGGTCGAACTCGCGAAGCGGCGCCATGGGCTCGGCGCGAGCAAACTCGTGAACGCGGTGCTCCGGCGCGTGGATCGCGAGCGAGAGGCGTTACTCCCCGTCGCGCCGACCGATCCCATCGATGCGCTGGCCCTCGAGTTCTCGCACCCACGCTGGCTCGTCGCGCGATGGGTGGCGCGGTGGGGCGCGGAGGAGACGCGCGCCCTGCTCGCCGCGAACAACACCGAGGCGCCGATGATCGTGCGCCCCTGGGGCATGGTGCGGGAGCAGCTCGAGGCGATGCTCGAGGCCGATGGGATCTCCGTCGGTGCTGCGCCGTTGGTCCCTGATTCGATCCAACTCGGTGCGGGGACGGCGCTGCGCGGGCTCGCCGCCTTCCGCGACGGGCACTGCTTCGTGCAGGACCCCGCCGCGACCCTGGTGGTGCGCTACGCCGCGATCCCTGCTGGGGCGCGCGTGGCCGACCTCTGTGCGGCGCCCGGAGGCAAGGCGGTAGAGCTCGCCCGTACCGCGGGCGAGGTGATCGCCGCCGACAGCTCGGAGCTCCGGCTCACGCGCGTGGAGGACACCGTCGCGCGGCTCGGGCTCGAGACGGTGACGCCGATCGTCCTCGATGCGCGCGAGGCCGCGTCCCTCGCCCCCTGCGACGTGGTCCTCGTCGACGCCCCCTGCACCGGAACCGGGACCTTCCGGCGGCACCCCGATGCCCGGTGGCGCCTCAAGCCCTCCGACCTCGCGGTGATGGCGGCGACGCAGCGTGCGATCCTCCGTGCGGCCGCCGGTGCCGTCGCCCCCGGCGGGCTGCTGATATACTCCACCTGTTCGCTCGAACCGGAGGAGAACGACGCGCAGGTGGAGTCGTTCCTCGCCGATCACCCCGACTGGACCCTCGATCCCCCGCCCGCCGGCACGGTGCCGGCGACGGTGCTCGACGCGGGACGTCTGCGCGTCCTCCCGCAGCGCCATGGGACCGATGGCTCGTTCGCCGCTCGCCTCCGCCGAGGACCCGCCTGATATGACCGCCCGCACCGTGCGCATCGCCCCCTCCCTCCTCTCCGCCGACTTCGGGCGGCTCGCCGAGCAGCTCGCGATGCTCGAGGCGGCCGGCGCCGACTGGCTCCATGTGGATGTGATGGACGGGCACTTCGTCCCGAACCTCACCTTCGGCGCGAAGGTGATCGAGACCTGCAAGCGGCTGACCACACTCCCGCTCGATGTGCACCTGATGGTGGAACAACCGGAGAAGTACTTCGAGTCATTCGTACAGGCGGGGGCGGCGACGCTGACCATCCACACGGAGACGGCGCCGCATCTCCATCGGCAGGTGATGCGCATCAAGGAGCTCGGCGTGATGGCGGGGGTGACGATGAATCCCTCGACCCCGCTCGAGACGGTCCGCGAGGTGGCCGCGGACATCGACCTCCTCCTCATCATGAGCGTGAACCCCGGCTTCGGCGGGCAGCGCTTCATCCCGAGCTCGGTGGCGAAGATCCAACGGGCGCGCCAGATGCTCGATGGCGTGGGGAGCAAGGCGGTCCTCGAAGTCGACGGCGGGATCGCGCGCGAGACGATCACCCCCTGCTGGCAGGCGGGGGCCGACACCTTCGTCGCGGGGAACGCGATCTTCTCGGCGGCTGATCCGGCCGCTGAAGTGCGCGCGCTCCGGGCCCTCTGCCAGGCACAGGCATGACGGAGCGGAGGCAGTGGTTGGTGATCCTCGGCGCGTCCATCGCGCTCGGCGTGGGGATCTCGGTGGCGATGGTCCGGCTCGCGCCGGAGCTCTTTCCGCTCAAGATCGGGGCGGAGGCGCCGGACTTTGCGGCGCTCCCGGTGGCGGCGAGCGGGGCGGCCAGCGCGCCGGAGACCAAGGGGATCGACGCCTATCAGGGTGAGGTCGTCCTCCTCAACATCTGGGCGACCTGGTGCGGTCCGTGTCGTGTGGAGATGCCCTCCATGCAACGGCTGCATGAGCGGCTTGGCCCCAAAGGCCTCAAGATCGTCGCGGTCAGCGTGGACGACCCGGGCAGCGCGAGGCGGATCCGCGAGTTCGCGGACGAGCTCGGACTCTCGTTCGAGCTCCTGCATGATGCGAGTAAGGGGATCGAGGGGATCTACCAGACCACCGGTGTCCCCGAGACCTTCCTCATCGGGCGCGACGGGACGATCCGCCGTCGGAGCATCGGCGCCGAGGCCTGGGATAGCGAGGCGAACATCGCACAGCTCGAGCGGTTGTTGGCCGAGCCGCGGCCCTGAGCGACGCCACGATGCGCGTTCTCGCGCTGGAGAGTTCCTGTGACGAGACCTCCGCCGCGGTGGTGAGCGGGACGGCCACCGCGCCGCGGCTCGAGTCGCTCGTGATCCTCTCGCAGGATGTGCATCGGATCTTCGGCGGCGTGGTGCCGGAGATCGCATCGCGGGAGCATCTCACGGCGATCGTGCCAGTGGTGCGACAAGCCTTGAGCGAGGCAGGCATCCAGCTGAAGGCCGGAGGCTCAAGGCTGAAAGCGAACGGCGAACCGCACGGCATCGACGCGATCGCGGTGACGCATGCGCCGGGGCTCGTCGGGGCGCTCCTCGTGGGCGTGAGCTACGCCAAGGCGCTGGCCGCGGCGCTCGAGATCCCGGTGATCGGGGTGCATCACATGGAGGGGCATCTCTTCGCGACCGCACTCGAGCATCCTGCGGCGGTCCCCCCCTTCACCGCGCTCTTGGTCTCGGGAGGCCACACCCTCCTGATCGACGTTGAAGCGTGGGGGCAGTATCGCCTCCTCGGCGCCACGCGGGACGATGCCGCGGGGGAGGCGTTCGACAAGGTCGCGAAGCTCTTGGGGCTCCCCTACCCCGGCGGTCGCCATGTGGAGGCGCTCGCGCGCGAGGGGGATCCGACGCGCTTCCGCTTCACGCGCCCGATGCTCAACGGCGGGCAGCGGCTCGGCGACCCCGACTACTACGACGTCTCCTTCAGCGGACTCAAGACCGCGGTGCTCCTCGCGGTGCGCGGGAGCGATGACCTCGACCGCGACCGCCCGCATATCGCACGGGGGTTCCACGACGCGATCGTCGATACGCTCGTCGCGAAGACCGTACGCGCCGCGAAGGCCCATGGCCGCACGCGGATCGTCCTCGGGGGTGGGGTCGCGTGCAACACGACCCTCGCGACGGCGATGCGCGAGGCGGCCGCCGTCGTCGGAGGGACGGTCTTCGCCCCCACCCCGCGACTCGCCACCGACAATGCCGCGATGATCGGCGCGGCGGCGCTCTTCCACGTGGAACGCGGGGTACGGCACGATGCCTCGCTCAATGCGCACGCCACCCGCCCGATCCCCGGGCTCATCGACGCGACGGCCCCGCGCCGCTAGCATTCCCTCATCATGACACCGGTCACGCACCACCCCTTCGCCTACGACCTCGGCCCCCTCCAGATCACGGGATTCGGGCTGGGTATGCTCCTCGCCTTCGTCATCGGCCAGATGGTCGCGACGGAAGAGCTCGATCGCCGTGGACAGGAGAGCGGGATCATGGCCGACGTCACCGTCGGCGCGGTGATCGGCGGGCTCCTCGGCGCGAAGCTCTACTACGCGATCCTGACGGGGGATCCGAGCGCGATCCTGAGCCGGGCGGGGTTCGTCTACTGGGGCGGCCTCATCGGTGGGATCCTCGCCAGCGTGATCGTCATCAAGAGCAAGAAGCGCTCCTTCGCGGAGATCTCCGACGCCACCGCCCCGGCGCTGGCGGCAGCCTATGCGGTGGGGCGGACCGGGTGCTGGGCGGTCGGTGATGATTATGGGCGGCCGTGGAATGGCGCGCTCGCCGTGGCCTTCCCCGAGGGGGCGCCGCCGAGCACGGTGGCGAATCTGGTGCAGCAGTTCGGTCTCAAGGGGTACGCGGACCTGCCCCCATCCCAGGTGCTCGCCGTGCATCCGACGCAGCTCTACGAGACGGCGATGGGGCTCGTGATGTTCGCGATCCTCTGGCGGCTCCGCGACCACAAGCACGCCGCGGGGTGGCTCTTCGGGGCCTACTGCGTGCTGCAGGGGGTCGAGCGCTTCCTCGTGGAGTTCCTCCGCGCCAAGGACGATCGGTTCTTGGGGCCGCTCACCGTCGCGCAGGTGATCGCACTGACCTTCGTGGCGTGTGGCGCGGTGTGGATGGGGATGCGCTCGAAGAAGGCTTAAGCCTCCAGCACCACAACAGCGCCCGCCGTCTCATCGGTGTGCGTCAACGAGAGATGGATCCGGCGCACGCCGAGCACCCGCGCCCGCGCCTCGGCGCGGCCATGGAGGACGAGCGCCGGGGCGCCGTCGGTGCGGACGACCTCGATGTCCTGCCAGCTGATGGCCCGCGCTTCCTCGCTCCCGGCGAGCGCCTTGTACGCCGCCTCCTTGGCGGCGAAGCGCGCGGCGAGATGCATCGCGGGACGACCCCGCGCGGCGGCGTAGGCCTGCTCCCCGGCGGTGAAGAGGCGGTCCTGCGCGCGCGCGCCATGGCGCGCGACGAGCGCCTCGATCCGCGCGATGGCGACGAGATCGAACCCCACCCCGACGATCATGCCGTCCTCTCGAGCACGCGACGCCAGAAGGCACCCCGTCGGCCCGCGCTCTCGGCGAGCAGGGGGACGATCGCCCCCCACCACCGATCGACGGCGGTGAAGAGGGTGCGGAGCGCGTCGATCCACCGGACCCGCGCCTCGGCGGCCACCGATGCGTCTGCCGATGGAGCCACGCGCATCCAGCGGGCCGCCGCCGCGAGCTCGGCGAGGGCGGCCCAGACCTCAGCCCCCTGCGCCGTGAGCGCCCCCACGAGCGCCCGCTGGTCGGGCACCGACGCCGGATGACGTTCGGCCGCGTACTCGGTGATCAGGGTACGCCACCCTTGGTCGAGCAGGATAGGCTCGAAGGCCTCGAGCTGCCCCTCGCTCGTGCGTGCCGCCTGCGCCGCGCGGTGCGCCGCGAGGAGGGGACGCATCAGGCGCTCGTGATCGGAGCCCGGCGCCGACGGCACGCCGACCGACCGCGTCTCGCGGATGAAGGCTGGCAGCACGAGGTCAGGCATCGGCGGCGGCAAAGCGATAGTCCCCGGCGAGCTCCCGGTCGCAGAGGGCGGCTCGCTGCCCGGTGCGCGCCTCGAACTCGCGCACGAAGTCGGGGAGCCGCCCGGTGGTGAAGGCCCCACGCGGGACCCCGAGCAGGCGGATCGCCGCCTCGATCGCCTCGGGCTCGCCCTCCACCTCCGCGAGCACATCGAGCCGCGGATAGCGCTCGATGCGCACCACCGCGCCCGCCACGCGGTACTGCGCGATCTCGCGATCGATCTCGCGCGTGACCACATAGCCGAGCTGCTCGAGCATCGTCGCGAGCGCGGTGGGGTCGCCAAGCGGCGTCGTCTCCTCGTCGCGCACCTTGTAGCCGTCCACATACTGCGTGGGGCCCTTCCAATCGAGATGCCCGTCGACGCGATCGGGCGTGCGATAGATCCGGAGCCGGAGCACATGATCGCGGAGCGCGAGGGCCCGCTCGGGGGTGTCGTAGCGGCGATCCTCGAGTCGCCCACGGTAGAGCAACGTCGCGCCGGCCCGCTCGAGCGCCGCGATGGCGGCCTCGGGATCGGGGAGGATCCCCTTGAGCTCGACCTCACGCACCGCGGATCACCTCGAGGACACGTGCGGTATCGCGCAGGTCGTCGAAGGTTGCGACGGCCTCGTGTGCTTGGAGGTCGTCATGCCCATACGATCCGGTGGTCACGCCGATCGCGCGTGCGCCGACGGCGCGCCCACAGGTCATATCGGCGGGGGTATCGCCGATGATCACGAGGCGATCGCCGGGGACGGGATACCCCAGGTGCGCGCTCGCGCGCGCCTGGGCGATGGGGGCGAGCGCCGGGCGCTCCTCATGATCGGACCCGAAGGCCCCGACGACGAAGCGCTCGAAGGCGAGCCCGATCGCGCCGAGCTTGAGCTGGGCCCCGCGAACGACGTTCCCCGTCAGCACGCCGAGCACGAGATCGTCCGCCTGCTCGACGGCATCGACCACGGCGTGGACGCCCGGGAGGGCGCGCGTCTCCCCGAGATGGTGCTCGAGCTGCTCGAGATACTGTGCGATCACCATCGGCATCCGCGCCTCGATCACCGCGTCGGTGAACCCCGCGTGGCGCATCGCTTCCCGAACGATCCAGGGATCGGTCTTCCCGTCGTACCGCATCTCACGCGGCCCGCGGTGCCCGAAGTGCGCGTCAAGCGCGCGCTCCATCGCGCGGCGCCCCGCTCCCCCACTCAGCAGCAGCGTGCCATCGATGTCGAAGAGGACGACCGTCTTCACGTGCGCGCGAGGTAGAGCCCGCCGATCACGGAGGCGGCACCGATGCCCTGCACCACGGTCGGGACCTCGCCGAGGGAGACCCAGGCGAAGAGGACCGCGACGATCGGCTGGAGATTGGAGTACATCGAGGTGCGGGTGGGACCGAGGTGATGGACGCCCCGATACCAGAAGAGGTACGCGACGACCATGGCGAGGAGGCCGGAATACGCGACCGCCCCCCAGGTGGGGAGTCCGACCGCGCCCCAATCGGTCCGGAGCAAGGCGGGCGTCGCGAAACCGAGGAGCGGGAGGACCCCACCGAGGAGGGTCCAGGCGGCGACCTGCACCGCCTCGTTCCGCTTGGCGAGCGGGAGGAGGCCACTCGTATAGAAGGCCCAGGCGACCACCGCGCAGAGCACGAGCAGATCGCCGACGAGGTGCCCGGTCCCGTCGGTGGTGAGACTCGACCCGACGACGAGCATCACCCCGCTGATCGAGGCGACGATCCCCCAGACGGCGCGCGGCTTCAGGCGCTCATGACCGAAGGCGCGTGCGACGATCGCGACCGCGGCCGGGCTCGCCGCCACCACGAGCGCCGCGGTCCCAGCGCGCGTCCGGGCGAGCCCCGAGACGAAGAAGAGTTGGTAGACACAGTGCCCCACCACCCCGAGTGCCATGAGGCGCCACCGATCCGCGCGGGTCGGGAGGGCGCCCGCGCCGAAGACCGCCATCCCCATCAACACGCCACACCCCACGCTCATCCGGAGCGCGTTGTAGGCGAGCGGCTCCATCATCTGCGTCCCGTACTTCATGACGGAGAAGTTGACGCCCCAGATCACCGCCATGGCGACGAGCCCGATCTCCGTGACGTGGAGACCCAACCAGGTGCGTGCGGTGGGGACGGTCGGGGTCTGGGCCATGACTGAAGTCTAACGGGGGCCGACCCCCGCCTCGTATCTTTGGGTGATGCACGTCTCCTTCGCCCTCTTCGCCGACGCGGCCAACATCTCGCAGGAAGGGAAGCTCAACATCCTCGGGGTGTTCGACGCCCTGCAGGTCGCAGCCCTCCCCGCCGTCCACCCGCGTGCCACGATGGTGGTCCGTCTCAAGGCGCACGCCGAGGATGCGGGGCGACACACCTTGGGGTTCAGCTGGGTCGGGCCCGGGGAACAGGAGCTCTGGTCCTCCTCCGGGGAACTCGAGGTGGGCCCCCCACCGCCCGGGGCGATCGAGCTCGACGTCCCCGTGATCGCGGCGATCGATCTCCCGGTGCAGGTCGCGGGGACCCATGCGATGCGGGTGATCCTCGACGGGACCCTCTGCGCCGAACTCCCGCTGCACGTCCGCGGGGGGTCGACGACCCTCCCCCCGATGGGGGCGTTGGTCTCCTAGTTCGTCAGCCGCACCGCCCGCTCGATCGCTGCCTCGAGCGCAGCGACGGCGAGCATCTCCCCCT
>CAIVJV010000165.1 GCA_903906325.1 uncultured Gemmatimonadota bacterium | reverse complement strand
GATGGTCGATACCTGCGCCGGGGAGTTCCCCTCGAATACGCCGTACCTCTATTCGAGCTACGACGTGGAGTCGGAGGCCCCGCGCACCGGGAAGCCCTCGGTGATCATCCTCGGGTCTGGACCGAACCGGATCGGGCAAGGGGTGGAGTTCGACTACTGCTGCGTCCGAGCCGCACTCGCGCTCCGCGAGGCGGGCTATGAGACGATCATGGTCAACTCGAATCCCGAGACGGTCTCCACGGACTACGACACCTCGGACAAGCTCTACTTCGAGCCGCTCACCTTCGAGGACGTGCTCGAGATCGTGGAGCGCGAGCAGCCCCTGGGGGTCATCGTCCAACTCGGCGGGCAGACCCCGCTCAAGCTCGTCAAGCCGCTGGAGGCCGCGGGGGTCCGGATCCTCGGGACCTCCCCTGATGCGATCGATATCGCGGAGGACCGGAAGCGCTTCGAGGCGCTCGCACGCGAACTCGGGGTGATGCAACCCCCCAATGGCACGGCGACGAGCGTCGCTGAGGCGGTGGCGATCGCTGAGCGGATCGGGTATCCGGTGCTGGTGCGTCCGAGCTATGTGCTCGGCGGGCGCGCGATGGAGATCGTCTACGACGAGCCCTCGCTCCGGGACTACTTCGAGCGCGCCGTCCGGGTCTCCGAGGAGCGGCCGGTGCTCGTCGACGCCTTCCTCGAGGACGCGTTCGAGGCCGATGTGGATGCGCTCTCCGATGGCACGACGGTGGTGATCGGTGGGGTGATGCAGCACATCGAGGACGCGGGGATCCACTCCGGCGACTCGGCCTGCGTGTTGCCGCCGCATCGGATCGCCACGGAACACCAGGACATCATGCGCGCCCATACCATCGCCTTCGCCAAGGCGCTCGGCGTGGTGGGGCTGATCAACGTGCAGTACGCGGTGAAGGACGGCGTCGTCTATGTGATCGAGGTGAATCCGCGGGCCTCACGGACGGTGCCGTTCGTCTCGAAGACGATCGGGCGTCCGTTGGCCTCGCTCGCCGCCCGCGTCATGCTCGGGGAGACGCTTCAGCACCTTGGCTATACGCAGGAGATCGTCGCGCCCTATGTGGCGGTGAAGGAGGCGGTCTTCCCCTTCACCAAGTTCCGGGAGTTCGACCCGATCCTCGGCCCCGAGATGCGCTCCACGGGGGAGGTGATGGGGATCAGCCAGCACTTCGGCGAGGCGTTCGGGAAGTCGCAGCTCGCGGCGGGGAACGGTCTCCCGCGCGAGGGGCATGTGATGCTCACGGTGAACCAGGGCGACAAGGCGGGGGCGGTACCGATCGCCCGGCGCTTCCGCGACATGGGCTTCGGTCTGGTCGCGACGCATGGGACCGCCGACCATCTTGCGTCCGTCGGCATCGCCTCACGGCGCGTCTTCAAGGTGAGCGAGGGGCGCCCCCATGGGATCGATCTCATGGTGAACGGCGAGGTCCAGCTCCTCATCAACACCCCGCTCGGGAAGAGCGCGCAGCGGGATGACTACTCCATGCGGCAGGCGGCGGTGGCGAATCGCGTGCCGTACACGACGACCTTGTCCGGCGCCGATGCGGCCTGTGCGGCGATCGAGTCGGCGCGCGAGCATCCGGCGAGTGTGAAGTCGCTCCAGGAATGGCAGGCGGCGCTGCGATGAGCCCTGGCCCGATCATCCACGAATCGGCGTACGTCGACGAGGGCGCCATCGTCGGCGAGGGGACGCGGATCTGGCACTTCTGCCATGTGAACCCCGGGGCCGTGATCGGCGCGCGGTGCTCGCTCGGGCAGAATGTGGTGGTCATGAGCGGGACGAAGATCGGTGACAATGTGAAGATCCAGAACAACGTCTCGATCTACGAGGGGGTGGAGCTCGAGGACGATGTGTTCTGTGGCCCCTCGATGGTCTTCACCAATGTGGTGAACCCGCGCAGCCATGTGAGTCGCAAGCATGAGTACCAGCGGACGCTGGTGAAGCGCGGCGCGAGCATCGGTGCGAATGCCACGGTGGTCTGTGGCGCCACCCTCGGGGAGTACTGCTTCATCGGCGCCGGGGCGGTGGTCACGAAGGATGTGCTCCCCTACGCGCTGATGGCCGGCGTCCCGGCGCGGCGGATCGGGTGGATGTGTCAGTGCGGGGAGAAGCTGGAGTCGCTCCCGGCTGGTGAGGCGCGGGGCGCGGCGTGGCACTGCCCGGTCTGTCGGGCGCGCTATGCGTCAGCGGGGGAGGGGATCGCCCCGGTCGGCGGTGCGACCCCGGAGGCGAGCGCCTGATGTCAGCGGCGCCCACGACGTTCCGGGTCGCCCTGGTGGGGTGCGGGCGGATCAGCGCCAATCACGTCGAGGCGATCGCCAAGATCCACGGGCTCACTCTCACCGCGGTCTGCGATACCGACCCCGCGCGCGCCCGGGCCCTCGGCGAGCGGACCGGGGTACCGTGGTATGCGGACTACGCCAAGATGCTCGCCGAGGCGCCGATCGATGTCGTGACCGTCGCGACCCCCTCGGGGCTCCATCCCGAGCATGGGATCCTCGCGGCGCGGGCGGGCAAGCATGTGATCAGCGAGAAGCCGATGGCGATCTCCCTCGAGGGGGCCGACGCGTTGATGCGCGCCTGCGACGAGGCCGGGGTCCGGCTCTTCGTGGTCAAGCAGAATCGGCTGAATGCCACCATCCAGCTCCTGCGCCGGGCGGTGGAGAAGGGGCGGTTCGGTCGCCTGTACATGGGCAACGCCACGGTCCGGTGGGCACGGCCCCAGGAGTACTACGATCAGGCGCCGTGGCGTGGGACCTGGGGGCTCGATGGCGGGGCCTTCATGAATCAGGCCTCGCACTATGTGGATCTCATGCAGTGGATGATGGGGCCGGTGCGCAGCGTGATGGCCAAGACCGCGACGATGGCACGGAAGATCGAGGCGGAGGATACCGGGGCGGCGATCGTGACCTTCGACAGCGGGGCGATCGGGGTCATGGAGGTGACCATGCTCACCTACCCCAAGAACCTCGAGGGATCGTTCACCCTGCTCGGGGAGAAGGGGACGGTCCGGATCGGTGGGACCGCGGTGAACCGGATCGAGCATTGGGAATTCGCCGAGTACGACGACGATGACCGGCTGGTGGAGGCGGCGAATACCGCCCCGCGCTCGGTCTATGGGTTCGGGCATGAGCCCTACTACCGGAACGTCCTCCGGGTGCTCCGTGGGGAGGCCGCGGCCGAGACCGACGGGCCCGCCGGGCGGAAGTCCCTGGAGCTCATCTTGGGGATCTACGAATCGGCCCGGACGGGGCGTGAGGTGACCCTCCCGATTCGTTGACGGAGCAGGGCAGGGCGGCGATATTTAACTGCTTGGTGTTATTGCACTTCCGCCGCCGCATCCCTTTGCTGAGATCCCGCCGAACATGGCCGTCCCTCTTCTTGATCTGAAGGCGCAACACGCGACGATCCGGGACGAGGTCCTCCCGGGCCTCATCCAGCTCATCGACGATCAGGCCTTCATCCTCGGCGCCCCCGTCGGGGCGCTCGAATGCGAGGTGGCGGGGCTCTCACGGACGCGGTACGCGGTCGGGTGTGCGAACGGGACGGACGCGATCCTGATCGCGTTGCGCGCCCTCGATATCGGCCGCGGGGACGAGGTGGTGACCACCCCCTTCACCTTCTTCGCGACAGCGGGCACCATCCACAACGCCGGGGCGACGCCGGTGTTCGTCGACATCGACCCCAAGACCTACAACATCCGGCCCGATCTGGCGGCGGCGGCGGTCACCGCGAAGACCAAGGCCGTGATCCCGGTCGATCTCTTCGGACAGATGGCGGCGATCGAGGAGATCCGCCGGTTGCTCCCCACCCTGCCGATCATCGAGGATGCGGCGCAGAGCATCGGGGCCCGTCGGAAGATCGCCGGCGAGTGGACGATGGCGGGGCAGGCCGCGACCATCGGCACCTTCTCCTTCTTCCCCTCGAAGAACCTCGGTGGCTACG
>CAIVJV010000164.1 GCA_903906325.1 uncultured Gemmatimonadota bacterium | reverse complement strand
GTCATGTCCACCCGGTCGGGCTCACCCCATGAGGCGACCACATAGCCCCCACGGAGGATCACGCCGGTGGGCTCCCCTCGAGGGGCGAACGGGCCGATCCCCTGCCCGAACGGCTCCCGACCGAAGGTGCGGTAATGGTTCTCCTCCATGTCGCGTGGGGCCTTGGTCTCGCGCGCCACCGCGAACGCGATCGCCTCGGCGAGCCGTGCACTATCGAGCCCCATCGCCGCCGGGGTGCGGCGCTCCCAGGTCGCACCGGGAACATAGGGCGTCGCCTCGCGTGGCCGAGCACCGGCGGCGGGCGGCGCGGACGACCGCTGCGCCGACACCCCGAATGGGAGAAGGAGGCACCCGAGGAGAGCGGCCTGCCGCGCCCGCTTGCGACGCGTGAGCCCTGGCAGGAGCCAGAGATAGAGCCCGGTGAGCCAGAGCCCGAAGAGGAGGATCCCGGACGGGAGGAAGATCCAGCGCTTCACCGGATCGCCGAAGAACGAGCCATCGTGGACCTGCTCGATCAGGTCGCTCCGCCGATACGCCGTCTGGAGCACCGCACCATCGGCGAGGGCGAGCTGGGCCTCCCAGTGGCTCGTCGTGATCACCTTGAGGATCCCTTTCGAGGGGCGCACATCGACACGATCGATGTCCCCCCAGCCCGTCACACCGGCCTCGGGCATCGCCCGGGCCGCTGCGAGGATGAGATCCCACCCAATCGCCGGGGTCTGCACGGGGGTTCGCTGCTCAGCAGGTTGCACCCATGGGACCTGCTTCTTGACCTGGAGCAGGAGCCCCGACCCGATCACGAGGAGGAGGGGGAGGGCGGTCGGGAGCGCACCCCAGCGATGGAGGCGGCGGGACAGGATGGAGAGGCGCATCAGCTCAGGGGAGAAGGGAGACCCCTCGCAAGATGGCCCGACGGGGCCAGCGCGGGAATGCCTCAACACGTAAACTTGGGAACCCCCTTTTGCCGAGGATTCGCTCGATGGCCCTCCTCCGTTCGGTGCGCGGTGCATCCCGCCGGCACCTCCTCCTCGCTGGCCTGCTCGCCGCCGCGCTCATCCCACGGATCACCGTCGCACAGGCCGCCGACTCCGTCCGTCTGGAGCGCCTCAAGGCCGAGGCCCTCACCAAGGTCGATCCCAAGTTGGTCCAGGAGATCGTCGACCAACTCTTCTCGTACAGCGAACTCGGCATGCAGGAGTTCGAGACGCAGAAGTACATCACGACCCTCCTCAAGGCGAAGGGCTTCACGATCACCCTCGGCTATGCCGGGATGCCCAGTGCCTGGGTCGCGCGGTGGGAGAGCCCGGCGGGGAAGAAGCCGGTGATCACGCTCGGCTCCGATGTCGACGGGATCCCACAGGCGAGCAACCGGCCGGGGGTCGCCTTCTTCGATCCGCAGGTGGCTGGCGCGCCGGGGCATGGGGAGGGTCACAATTCCGGCCAGGCGGTGAACATCGCCGCGGCACTCGTGGTGAAGGAGCTCATGATCCGCGAGAAGATCCCCGGCACGATCGTCCTCTGGCCCGGCATCGCCGAGGAACGGATGACCGGGAAGGCCTTCTTCGTGCGCGAAGGGCGGTTCAAGGATGCCGACGTCGCCCTGTTCACGCATGTCGGGTCCGATCTTGGCGTGCAGTGGGGGGAGAGCGGCCAGAACGCGCTCATCTCCGCGCTCTTCCGCTTCAAGGGGACGAGCGCGCATGCCGCCGGGGCGCCATGGCGCGGACGCTCCGCGCTCGATGCCGCGATGCTCATGGGCACGGGGTGGGAGTATCAGCGCGAACACAACGAGCTCCCGACGCGCTCGCACTACGTGATCCGCGACGGCGGGGACCAGCCGAACGTCGTGCCGAGCACCGCGAGCATCTGGTTCTATTTCCGTGAGCGGGATTATCCGCGGACCAAGGCGCTCTTCGAGCGCGGCAAGCAGATCGCGCAGGGCGCGGCCCTGATGGCGAACGTCTCCCTCGACACGGTCATGATCATCGGGTCCGGGTGGAGTGGCCACTTTAACAAGCCGATCGCCGAGGTCACCTTCGGGAACATCAAGCGCGTCGGGATGCCCGCGTGGGATTCAGCCGATGTCGCGATGGCGAAGGCGCTCCAGAAGGAGCTCGGGGTGCGCGAGATCGGGCTCACGACCGCGACGACCATGAACGTCGGGACCCCGGTCCCGGAGAGTCAGCGGATGGGCGGCGGCTCCGATGACATCGGCGATGTGTCCTGGAACGTCCCGACGGTGACGTTGCGCTTCCCGTCGAACATCCCGGGACCGCCGGGGCATAACTGGGCGAATGCGATCGTGATGGCGACCCCGATCGCGCACAAGGGGGCCTACGCCGGAGCGAAGGTGCAGGCGCTGACGATGCTGGATCTCCTCCTCACGCCCCAGATCGTCGCCGATGCCTGGACCTACTTCCGCGAGGTCCAGACCAAGGAGACGAAATACATCCCCTTCATCGCCCCGACCGATCAGCCCCCGATCTGGTTGAACGCGGACATCATGGCCCGCTACAAGCCGGAGCTCCAGAAGTACTACTACGATCCCAAGAAGTACAAGACCTATCTCGAGCAGCTCGGGATCGCCTACCCGACGACCCGCGAGATGCTGAAGCCCAAGATGTGAGGACGCGACAGGGGGAGGCGGTCACCACGACCGCCTCCCCCTTTCACGATGCGCCACGTAGGATTCGTACACCGTCACTGCCCCGGAGGGCGCCATGGCTGGCCTGGATGACAAGTCGATCCAGAATCTGGTGAAGAAGATGCAGAAGCAGGCGAAGCCGCGGAACGTCGAGGCCAAGACCTACGACGCCACCGCCCCGCAGCGCGTCACGGATGAACGCGACGAGGAGCGCGAGCGGATGTTCAAGGAGATGAAGCGCCGCGAGTTCTGAGGATCGTCCGCACGCTATCCAACGCGCCATCGGTCGGCGCGGGACGGAGCCGGAGGAGCTCCGCCATCAGCGGATAGACGTGGATGTTCTGGAAGGCGGGCACGGTACGGCCCACCGCGATCCCGGGCCCTGCGGCGACGAAGAGCGCGGCCATCGAGGGGAGCCGAGGGTCGTAGCCATGCGCGCCGCCGCCCACGGCCTGGACCGCCGCCTCACGGGTGCGGGGGCCGCGCGTGACGAGGCTCCACCGATCATCGGCGACCGCCACGATCGGCGTGATGCGCGGATGGGTGCGGAATCGGAACGCCGACGGCGTCTCCCCTCGCCGATAGACCGAGAGCGCAGGATGCCGCCCGTGCAGAGCGCGCATCACCCGGTCGACATCCCCATCCACCGGGGTGATCATCGCGACCGGATTCAGGTCGATGATCTCCACCGTCGTGAGATCGAGATAGTCATCGAGCACGATCGTCCGTTCGGGCGCGACCGCCGCCATCCCATGGTCCGCGACCACGATGACGTTCACGACGTCGGTGAGACCGAGTCGTGCGATCCCCGCGACGAGTCGCCCGACCGCGGCATCGACCCGCGCGATCGCCGAATCCACCTGCGGGGCGTCGGGGCCGTAGCGGTGCCCTGCGTCGTCGGTATCGGAGAAATAGAGCGCGATGAAGGCGGGGGCGGAGTCCGGAGGGAGCGCGAGCCACTCGAGCACCTGTCGCTCGCGATCGGCGTTGGGGCGCGTGCCGTCGTACGGGTACCACCAGGAAGGCCGCACCCCGCCGATCGCCGCCTCGGACCCAGGCCAGAAGTACGTCGCGGCCCGACGCCCCTGTCGCTCGGCCGTCACCCAGATCGGCTCCCCGCCCCACCAGCCTGAGGTCTGCACCGCCGTGCGGTCGCTCAACCGGAAGAGCCCGAGCGCCGGGTCGCGCATCGCATTGGCGACGATCCCATGATGCTCCGGAGCGAGCCCGGTGACGATCGAGTAGTGGTTCGGGAAGGTCTTCGACGGGAAGGCGGGGATCATCCGGTCGGCGCGCACCCCGCGCGCGGCAAGGGCCCGGAGATGGAGGGCCGCGGGTCGCTCGAGATAATCGGCGCGGAAGCCATCGAGGCCGATCAGGAG
The DNA here is from genome assembly GCA_903906325.1 of uncultured Gemmatimonadota bacterium. Classification (GTDB taxonomy): domain Bacteria; phylum Gemmatimonadota; class Gemmatimonadetes; order Gemmatimonadales; family Gemmatimonadaceae; genus Pseudogemmatithrix. The sequence goes on along the minus strand of CAIVJV010000164.1, from coordinate 12,845 downwards.
GACACGGGGGGCCTGCTGCGCGCCGATCGGTGCGGCGAGGAGCAGGACAGCCCAGAGGAGGACGAGGAGCGATCGCATCGGCTCAGCTCGGGGTCTCGACCAGCAACCGTCGCAGCACCTTCCCGATCAGCGACTTCGGCAACTCCGGCGTGAAGACGATCCGCGCCGGCACCTTGAATGGCGCGAGATGTCCCTTGCACCACTCACGGAGCTCGGGGCCCGTCACCGCATGGCCGGGGCGTCGCACCACGAAGCCCACCGCGACCTCGCCCCGTGCGGCGTCGGGGAACCCACGGACCCCCGCCTCGAGCACCGCCGGATGCTTCGCGAGCACCTCCTCGATCTCGCGCGGCCAGACCTGCATCCCATTCATCTTGATCAGATCCTTCTTGCGATCGACGATGAAGAGATAGTGATCCTCATCGACGTAGCCGAGGTCGGCGGTGTGGAGCCAGGTCCGTCCGTCGGCGTGCGCATGTAACATCTGATCGACGTCAGACGGCGCGTTGAAGTACCCGCGCATGATCTGCGGCCCGGTGAGGAGGATCTCCCCGACCTCGCCGGCGGGGAGCTCGCGCGTCGGATCGTCGGCATCGACGATCTTCACCGCGCAGTCGGAGATCGGGATCCCCACCGACCCGATCTTCTCGGGCCCATGGAGGGGCCAGACCACGGAGGCGAGATTCGACTCCGTCATGGCGTACCCCTCGACGATGCGCGCCCCGGTGATCGCCGTGAAGCGCCGCCGCGTCTCCTGCAACAGTGGCGCAGCCCCTGAGACACAGGCCCGCATCGAGGCGAAGTCCGCCTTCCGGCTCGCCACGCGGGGATGATTGAGCAAGGCATTGTACAGCGTCGGGACGCCGCAGAAGACCGAGGGCTTGGTCCGCTCCACCGTCTTCACCAGATCGTTCAGGTCGCGCGGATTGGGCACGAGGACGATCGCATTGTGCCCGATGACGCAGGCGGACTGCACCCCACAGGCGCCGTATGTATGGAAGAGGGGCAGCGGGAGGCAATAGCTCCCCTCCCACTCGGGGAGGATATCCCCGAGCCAGGCGCGGAACTGGAGCCCCGTGATCACCAGCGCATGATGATGCACGCGCACGGCTTTCGGGGTCCCCGTCGTCCCACCGCTCATGAGGAGGATGGCATCGTCATCGATGCCAGGGCGATACGCCGGGGGCCGCTGACCCGCGTGGCGCGCGAGGAGCGCGGGCAACATCGGATCCCCATCCCGCAACACGGCGCGATGGCCTCCCTTCTTCTCCAGCACCAGCGTGAAGACCACGCGCAGGAGCGGGGGCAACCACTCCTTGATGCTCGTCACCACCACCTGCCGCACCGCCGGCACGCGGCGCTGTGCCCCCTTCACCCGCTCATAGAACGTCGAGAGGGTGACGATGAGCTTCGGGGTCGCGGTCGTCAGCGGCCCGACGAGCTCGTCCTCGGTATAGATGGGATTCAGCGGGGTGAGGATCGCCCCGACCTTCCATGCCGCGAGCTCCACGACGAAGAACTGCGGACAGTTGGGGAGGAGCACCGCGACCCGATCGCCGGGGCCGACCCCCATCTCGCGCAGCGCACAGGCGAAGGCATCGCTCGCACGCGCCAACGTCCCCCAACTGACATCGGTCCCCTTGAAGTGCAGGGCCGTCGCCTCGGGTCGCATCCGGACCGCGTCGTCCAGATAATCGAGCAGGATGCGCTCGGGATACGGCGCCAGACTCGCCGGCACACCGGCATCGTAATGCCTGAGCCAAGGATGGGTGGTCATCGCAGGAGGGGTAGGTAGATTCCGAATATGCACGCCCTCCGTCCCTCGCACAGGCGCCTCGGCGCACGTCCCGCGCTCGCCGCGCTCCTCCTGCTCACCGCTGCCGCACGATTGGTCGCGGCCCAGGCCCTCCCGATCCCACTCGCCGATCCGAGCGTCAGGCGCGCGATGGAGGCGATGCCGGGACTCCAGGGCTGGACCCTCGAGCAGCAGATCTCCATCTGCGAGATTCCCGCGCCCCCATTCAAGGAGCAGGCCCGTGCCGCGGAGTTCCAGCGGCGCCTCATCGCCCTCGGCTATCGCGATGCGCGCATCGACGCGGAAGGGAACGTCATCGCCACGATCGGCGCGGGCCGCGGCCCCGTGGTGCTCATCGCTGGCCACCTCGATACCGTCTTCCCCGAGGGCACTGACGTGCGGACCACCCGCACGGGGGATCGGATCGCAGGGGCGGGGATCGGGGACGATTGCCGGGGGCTCGCCGTCATCCTGACCCTCGCTCGCGTGCTGAAGGAGCAGCGCGTCACCCCGCGCGGCACGGTCCACCTCGTCGGCAACGTCGGCGAGGAGGGCCCGGGCAATCTCCGTGGGGTGCGGCATCTCCTCACCAAGGAATTCGCTGGGACGGTGAACTACTTCATCTCCGTCGACGGCGCGGGTGATGGGCGCATCGTCTCCCGCGCCGTCGGGAGCCATCGCTACAACGTCTCGTTCAAGGGGCCGGGCGGTCACAGCTACGGCGCCTTCGGGATGGCGAATCCGATGCATGCCATGGGGCGCGCCATCGCGAAGATCGGTGACCTGCGCGTGCCGACGAATCCACGCACCACCTTCAACGTCGGGATCGTGCGTGGGGGGACGAGCGTGAACACCATCACGCCACTCGCGCAGATGGAGGTCGATATGCGCTCTGAGTCCCCAGAGGCGCTCGCCGCCATCGATGCGCAGATCCGAGCGGCGATCGCGGCGGGCGTCGCCGAGGAGCTCGCCCGGTGGCCGAACTCACGCGCGAGCGTGACCGTGACCTACGACACGATCGGCATTCGCCCGACCGGCGGGCAGTCTGACGACGCCCCGATCGTGCAGACCGCGTGGGCCGCTATCGAGGCCCTCGGGTGGCTTCCGGCGACGAGTGCCTCGAGCACCGATGCCAACCTCCCGATCGCGATGGGGATCCCCGCCATCACCATCAATGGCGGCGGCCGCAGCACCGGGGCGCATGGCACCGAGGAGGCGTACACCGAGACGCCGGATTCCTTCAAGGGACCACAGCTCGCCCTCCTGCTCGTCACCGCCCTCGCCGGCGTCTCACGCTGACCGGAGTCGCGTCCATGGACCGTCGCACCTTCCTCGCCCGCTCCCTCGCCGCCGGTGCCGTCGCGGCCCTGCTACCCGCACGCGGCGAGAGTCAGCCGAAGCTCCCCACGATCACCGTGTACAAGGGGGCGACCTGTGGATGCTGCGTGGCATGGATCGAGCACCTGCAGCGGAACGGCCTGACGGTGAAGGGGGTGGATACGGATGATCTTTCCGGCGTGAAGCGGATGATGGGCGTGCCCGCCGCCCTCGAGAGTTGTCATACCGCCGTGGTCGGCACCTATCTCGTCGAGGGCCATGTACCCGCCGCCGATATCAAGCGGCTCTTCGCGCAACGCCCCGCGATCCGTGGCCTCGCGGTGCCTGGCATGCCGATCGGATCCCCGGGGATGGAACAGGGGGACCCGAAGCGATACGAGCGCTATGCGGTGATCGCCTTCGCGGCGAACGGGACGACGTCGGTCTTCGCGCGGTACTAGCGGACGGAGCGGTCCCGACGGATCTGGAGTTTCTTACCCTTGATGGTCGTGGCCGAGAGGGTGCGGATCACGTCATCCGCGATCGTCTCCGGTACCTCGACGATGCTGTGCCGATCCCAGATCTGGATCGCGCCGATCGCGCTCGCATCGAGGGACATCTCGTGGGTGATCGCCCCGACGATATCGCCCGGGCGGATCTTGAGCTTGCGCCCCCCGCCCACGTAGAGCTTCGCCATCGCCCAGCCGGTACCGGCGCCCTTCCCCCCCTTGGTCGCACGAGCTTTCGCCGGGTTCGCGGCGGTCGCCTCGCGACGCTCCTGCCGCATCGCCTCGCGCTCCCGCGCCGGATGCCGCTCCCGCACGGGCGCGGTCGGGATCTCCGCCTCATCGGCCTCGGCTGAGTCGCCCGCCCCCTGCTTCACCGCCGCCGCTGCGATGTCCAGGAGATCGAACTCCTCGGCGAGCCCCGCGACCACGCTCCGCCACGGGTCGAGCTCCCCGGCGAGGATCACCTCACGGAGCGCCGCCTGCGCGAGCTCGAGCCGCCGCGCCTTGAGATCGGCCACCGTCGGCACCGTCGCCACCTCGATCGTCCCCCCCGTCGCGCGCTCGAAGCTGCGGAGCCACCGATGTTCTCGCGGCTCGGCCAAGGTGATCGCCACCCCTTTCCGTCCCGCGCGTCCGGTCCGGCCGATCCGATGGACGTACGCCTCGGAGGCGTTCGGTACGTCGTAGTTCACCACATGCGAGACATGCTGCACATCGAGCCCGCGTGCGGCGACATCGGTCGCGATCAAGAGCTCGGAGGTCTTGGCGCGGAAGCGCTTCATCACGCGATCGCGCTGGTCCTGCGAGAGGCCACCATGGAGGGCCTCAGCGTGGAACCCGCGCCCGTTGAGCGTCTCGGTGAGCGCGTCGACCTCGGTGCGTGTCCGGCAGACCACGATCGCGCTCGTCGGCTGCTCCACATCGAGGATCCGACCGAGCGCCTGCATCTTGTGCGCCCGCGGGACGATGTACGCCACCTGACGGATCGCCGCGGTCTTCTCCGCCTGTACCGCCTCGACATCGACGGTGATGACCTCGGGCTCACGCAGATGCGTGCGCGCGATCGCCGCGATGCGCGGGGCGAGGGTCGCCGAGAAGAGGGCGACCTGTTTCTCCGCCGGCGTCGCCGCGAGGATCGCCTCGAGATCCTCCGCGAACCCCATCTCGAGCATCTCGTCGGCCTCGTCGAGCACCACGGTCCGGACCGACGCGAGGAAGACCGTCTTGCGGCGGATGTGGTCGAGCGCACGGCCCGGCGTGGCGATCACCACATCGGCGCCACGCTTGAGGGAGCGGATCTGCCCCTCCATCGGGGCGCCACCATAGATCGGGATCGCGACGGCGCCGAGCCCCTTCCCGTAGCGATGGATCGCCTCGGCCACCTGCATCGCGAGCTCACGCGTGGGGACGAGGACGAGTGCCGCGGTCCGCTCCCGTGGCGGCGCGTCAGGGGTCAGTCGATGGAGCAGCGGGAGAGCGAACGCCGCGGTCTTCCCGGTCCCGGTCGCCGCCTGCGCGAGGACATCGCGGCCGGCGAGGAGTGCGGGGATCGCCGCGCGCTGGATCGGGGTCGGTTCCTCGTACCCGAGGGCGGTCAGCGCGACGAGGACGCGCGGGTCGAGCGCGAGGTCGCCGAACCCCGAAGCAGGGGGTGCAGCAGCGGCGGTCCGGGCGCTCAGCGCGCCGTCCGGCGGGCGCGCAGGTCGCGGAAACCGATCAGCTTCCCTCGCTCCTCATCGTAGAGGGACAGGCGCAGGGTCCTGATCGCGGTGCGGATCGTCAGCACGGGCGCCGCGGCGAAGATCCCATTCTCCTCATGGGCCTGCCGGAGCTTGTAGTTCGGGATCTTCGGACCGAGATGGTGCACGTGATGGAACCCGATGTTCCCCGTGAACCAATTCAGTACCCGTGGGAGGCGGAGGAAGGAGCTCCCGGTGATCGCGGCGGTCGCGTAGTCCCACTGCGCCCCGCGCTGCCAGTAGGCCTCCTCGAACTGATGCTGCACATAGAAGAGCCCCACCCCGATCGCGCCGGCGATGTAGACCGCCGGGAGATAGAGGAGCACCACCGATTGCCAGCCCGCGGTGAGGATGAAGATCGTCGCGGTCGCGGCGAGCGCGATGTTGGTCAGCCAGACGTTCCAGAGCTGCGCCGGACCGGTGACCGGCCCTGGCACGCGGAAGCGCTGGAGCACCATCAGATGGAGCGGCCCGAGGACGAACAGCACCACCGGGTTCCGATAGAGCCGATACTTGAGCTTGCCGAAGCGCGAGCGTGCCTCATACTCGGCGACGGTCAACGTGTCGATGTCGCCCGTCCCGCGCCGCTCGAGGTCGCCCGCGGAGGCGTGATGGATCGCATGCTCGCGGCGCCACTGCTGATAGGGCGTGAGCATGAGCACCCCGGTCACGAACCCGATCGCGTCGTTGACCTTCGGCCACGGGGTGAAGCTCCCGTGCGCACAATCATGCATGATGATGAAGGTGCGGATCAGGAACCCGCTCACGAGCAACACGAGCAGCGCGGTCGCCCACGGGGCCGGCTCCATGAGCCGATACGCCACGTAGAGCGTCGCGACGAGCGCCGAGAGGTTGAGCGCGAGCTGGCCGAACGACCGCGTCACCTCGGCGGTCGCATACCGGGTCACGATCGCGCGCCATTCCGTCGTGTTGAAGCGAACCGTCATCAGTTGATCACCGAGCGGAGGTCGACAACGAAGACGAGGATCGAGTTCGCCGGGAGGCCATTGGTGGCCTGCGCGCCGTAGCCGAGGCTCGGCGGGATGATCAGCTGACGCCGCCCCCCCGCACGCATCCCCTTCAGGCCTTCATCGAACCCCGCGATCACCGCCCCCGTCCCCGTGCGGAAGGGGCCGATGGTCCCGGCGTCGAACTGCACGCCATTCCGGAGGTAGCCGGTATACCCGACGGTGACGGTCTTGGCGGTGTCCGTGGGATTGAGGGCGCCGGTCCCGACCGTCAGATCGCGATAGTACAGGCCCGAGGCGGTCTTGGTCGACGCCGAGAGATCGACCCCGAGTGAGGTCGCGAACTGCGTGGTGGTGATGTCCGGTACGAAGACGGAATCGCCACCGCAGGCGACGACCGACCCGAGGAGCGCCAGGCCCAGCGCAAGACGACGAAGGCTCATGGGCGAAAGATACCCCGAACCGGGGTCAGAGGTAACGTCTCGGTGGGATGAGCAACGCCCCGAAGAGCAATCCGGCGGTCAACGCCAAGAGGGCGCTCAAGACCGCGACGAGGGTGTCGAAGCCGAGCGCATAATCCCGCTCCATCACGGACCGCAGGGCGCGGAAGCCGACGCTCCCGGGCACGAGGAGCATGATGCCGGGGACACGGACCAACGCACCCGGACGCCCGAAGACGCGTCCATACAGATTGGCGAGCGCGGCCATGGCGAGACTCGCGAAGAAGACCCCCGCGGCGAACGCCCCTGACCCGAGTCCGTCGGAGCTCCCCGTCACCCGGGTGATCACATAGCCGAGGAGCGCGCTGCTCATGACGAGTGGCACATCGCGCGTCGCCGTGCGGAAGAGGACCGCGAAACTCCCCGCGGCACAGAAGGCGGCGATCACCTCGATGACCCGGGGCAGCTCGGAGGGGGGAGGGACCGGGGCGACCCACCCGATGGCGAGCATCACCTGTGAGGCCGCGACGCTGCCGAAGGTGAGCTTGAGCAGGACCGTCAGCGCGCCACCCAAGCGCGCCGTCCCGGACGAGAGTTGTTGTGTCGCCAACTCGGTCATCGCCGTGGTGAGCATGAGCCCGGGCATCAACACGATCAGCGCCGCGACGATCACCGTCTGCACCGAGATCGGCGCGACGAAGTGCGCGAACGCGGTCGCCAGCGTCGTCGCCACGAGCGCGCTCACCGCCTCGTTGGCGGCGGCGAGATTCGGGCGCGTGGCGCTCAGCATCCCGATCCACCCGATGAGCAACCCCAGCACGCAGGCGACGCCGAGATCGAGCCATGAGGTCCCGAGCAATCCCGCGACCGCCGCGGAGCCCACGCCGAAGGCCAGTACCGTGCGCAGCCGGGTGGTGGCGGTCTCCGGACGATCCAACGCCCGCATCGCCTCCCAGGCACCCTCGAGCGACCGCCGCCCGGCGACGACCTCCTCGGCGATCCGGTCCAGCGCCGAGAGCGCGCGGAGGTTCACATGGCCGGGTTCCAGGCGCAGGACCCGCGTCTGCTGTGAGCCATGGACCACATCGGCATCGCCGAGGGAGAGGAGGAGCCCGGTCGGCGTGGACCAGAGCTCGGCGCTCACATGGAGCGCGCGTGCGGTGGCCCGCACCGCCCCCTCCAGACGCTGCGATGAGACCCCCGCGAGATGCAGACGACGTGCGAGTTCCGTCAGGAAGCGGATGCGCGCATCGAGGGCATCGTCGCCGGGACGATGTAACGGGGCGACATCCTCCCCGTCGTGATCGGCAGTGGTCAGCGCACTCACGGACGCTGGGGGCCGCGCGTCGGGATGAGGATCAACGTCTCCTGCGGTGGGGTGAGGAACCGCGCGCCATCACGGGTGATGACCGTCATCTCCTCGACGGAGATCGTCTTGGTCCCCTGCCCCCAGGTCCGGCCATCGCTCCCGGGTAGGGCCCAGGCCATGAAGCCATCATAGGCGAAGGTCATCCCCTCCTTGAGCGGGCGACGCTCCGCGCGATTGAGCCGCGGACCCGCATCATGGGCCCAATAGCCGACGGGATGGCCCGTGCTCCATGGGACCGTGGTCGAGCCCTCGCGCTGCATGATGATCCGCTGGGCGGAATCGACCTGTGCGCCGGTGGCGCCGGGGCGCATCGCCGCGAAGGCCGCCCGCGAGCCCGCCCTGGCGATCTCCCACTTCCGCTGGACATCGGCCGGTGCCGCCGTCTCCCCGGGCCGCAACACGTAGGCGAAGCGCTGGATGTCCGTCACCCAGACCCCATGCACCTTGATCCCGAAGTCGGTCTGGATCACATCGCCGGGCTGGATCACCCGATCGCTCGCATGCGAATGCCCACGGTCCGGCCCGGAGTTCACACTCGGGTTCTGCGAGGGACTCCAGCCATCCTCCACCCCGAGGTCCCGCATGCGCGCCTTGAGGAATCGCGCGATGTCGGCGTCCCTCGTGACGCCCGGGACCACCTGCGCGTACGCCTCCTCTTCGAGTTGCGCGGTCAGCTGCGCGGCCGCCGCCATGATCTCCACCTCGGCCGGCAACTTGATCGCGAGCCATTGCTGGACCAGATCATGCGACGGGACGAGCCGCGTGGACCACTCGGGCCCCAAGGCGCGCTCCAGGCCCCGCCGTTGGGTGGCCGACATCCCATCGGTGATCCCGCTCGCCTCACCGGAGTTGATCGCGATCCGTCGCACCCCAGCGGCGCGGAGCCGCGTCGCGATCGCCTGATAGAGCGCCGACGGGGTGCCGTCGTACACGACCACCGAGTCATGGACCCCGAGTTCGCGGAGGGCGATCGCCTCGCCGAAGCCCGAGAGCATCACGGTCCGGACCGCCTCCCCCTGCCGGGTGACGATCACCGCGGAGGGCGCCCCGGCGTTCTCGCCGCCGAGATGGAGCGCGAGGGGGTCGTTGGCGTTCTCGCGGAAGAGGCTCACCCACGCATCGATCCCCGTCTCCCGCATCGCCGCAGGGAGGAGGGTGCGGATCCGCTCGTGGCGGATCGCCGGCCAGGGATTGGGCCCCGTGAGACCCATCCCCACCGGTGCGGCCGGGCCCGAGGCTGTCGGCGCCACATCGGGACGCAGGTGCCGGGCGAAGAACGCCCAGGTGAGGTTCCACGAATCGATCTGCGCCGGCGAATCCTCACGCAGGAGGGTCTCACGATTCACGCGGCGGCTGAAGGTATGGCCCTGACTCGCCGGCCCCGGCGCGGGATCCACATAGACCTTGGTCTCCGCCCACTCGGGCTTCCGGGCCCGCAGCGCGTCGATCAGCATCTGCCCTTCGACGAAATCCACGTCGGTGTCGTTCGTCGCCGCGTGGACCAGCAACGGCCGGGCGAGGGCATCCACATGGTAGTACGGCGAGCGTTGGATGTACGCCTCGCGCCGCTCGAAGGGGAGACCGCGGAGCGCCGCTTGGGTGGCGAAGCTCCGCTGATAGCTCGGTCCCTTGTAGGAGAGGCGGAAGACGAGGTTGGTGACCGGGACGATCGCCGCCCCCGCGACGAACCGCGCCTGCGCGCCACGCATGAGCAAGAGCGCGGTGATGTACCCGCCATGGCTCCACCCCATGATCCCGATCCGCGCCGGGTCCACCTCGGCCCGACGCTGGAGGAAGTCGACCGCATCCTCCACATCATCCACCTCGCGTCCCCCGTAGTCGATCGCGTGGTGGAACGCCGCGCCATAGCCCGTGGACCCCCGATACTCCGGGGCCACCACCACATAGCCACGCTGCGTCGCCTCGATGAGGAAGGGGAGATAGTTCTCGTCCCAGTTGCCATGCACCCCGCCGTGCACCCAGACCATCGCCGCGTGCGCACGGGCACCGCGCGAGACCAGGGGGGCGAAGACGTAGACCGGGATGTCGAGATCCCCGTGGCGACTCCGGTAGGTCGTCTTCTCATAGCGCATCACACCAGCGCTGCGCGCCGCGAAGATGCTGTCGGTGCGGGCCTTCTCGGTGATCGCGCGCGCATAGTCGGCGACGGGATGATCCTCGGGGCGGTTGCTGACGTAGAGCTGGGTCGCGCGCGCCGAGTCGAGGGGGACGGCACGCCGGGGGGCGGCGGCGGTCTGGGCGATGAGCGGGACGGCCGCCATCACATGGGAGACGAGGAGGACGAGGAGAGGTCGCATACGCATAATTATGGGGCCGGATCCGCCACTGAACATCGGACGGGGTCGGCACGTAGGTTCCGGTAGGTCGATCGCCTCCGACCCTCCCCGACCCCCCACCGATCCCATGCGCCTCCCCATCCTGTTGCTGATCACCGCGACCACCCTCGGCTGCGCCGGCGCCACCGGCACCACCGCCGGCGACATCGCCCCGACCCCCACCGTCACCACCACCCGCGTCGTCACCTCGGGCGGCAGCACCGTCACCGCCGGCACGATGGCGGTCGACCTCGACGTGCGCCTCCTCGTGACCGGCACCGCCGACCAGGCCTGGGCGGTCCTCCCCCAGGTCTATCAGCAACTCGGGATCCCGGCGGAGGTGAACGACCCGCGGACCAAGACCATGGGGGTCGCCAACTGGCGCGTGCGGCGGCTCATCGGGAAGACGCGGGCGACGCAGTACGTGGACTGCGGCGCCTCGGGGACCCTGCAGAACGCCGAGACCTATCAGCTGACGCTCTCGATCCTCTCGTCGGTCCGTCCCAATGCCAAGGGCGGGGCGGTCGTCTCCACCACGATCTCGGGGACGGGCCGGAACCCGATCACCTCGAGCAACGCCGACGTGCGCTGCGTCTCGACGGGCGACCTCGAGCTCAAGATCCGTGAGCTCGTCGAGGCGGCGATCCACGGCCGGTAGACCGACCGCGGAGGGTCGGTCCGCGCGGGACCGCGATCAGACGCCGCTGAAGCTGATCGCGACGGCGACGGCGAGCCCGATCCAGACCCCCAGCGCCCCGACGGCGACGCGCCACGCCCGCAACGCCTTACGCGCGGTGTGGCCGCGCCGGACCCACCAGACGATCCCCGCCCGCCACCCTCCCAGGAGGGCCAGCACCACGATAAGCAGGGTGGACGAGAAGGGGAGGAGTTCCTGGAAGGCCGCGATGAACGCGCCGACGCGCGGGGTTCCCTCGGGGACGGTCCCCGCGATCTGGGCCGCACGACGGATCGAGTCCGCGGCCGCGGGGATGGCGATGCTGTCGAGCGACGGTCGCACCGCGGCGAAGACCGCGACCGCCGGGCGTACCTCGGCGCGATCGGGACCCTCGAGCGACGGCAGGACCGGGGGGAGGATCAGCGTCCCCGGGAGCGAATCGACGCGAGGCCCGAGTCGCCAGCGCCGGAGCGCGAAGGTCATGGCCGGGACGAGATCGTTGTCGACCCCACGGACTCGCGTCCCATCGCAGCGGAACCACGCCGGTGCACGCGTCACATGATTCGCCTGCGCCTCGAGGCAATTCTCCTGGGTGTGTGGCCCCCCGACGCCGATATCGGCCCGGCTCGACGCGACGATGATGTTGCGCGTCACCCGATTCCCTCGCGCGCCTGACGCACCGTCCCCGGGCAGCGGCGCGATCAGGACGCCATGACCGATATGGTTGACGATCACGTTCTCCGCGACGAGGGCGGCATCCGCACCGCTGATGAGGACGCCGTTCCCCCAGCCGATGGCGGCGCGACCGCGAGCGGGGGCGCTGCGGTTCGCGTTGTCATGGATGAGGTTCCCGCGGATCACCGTCAGGGCCAGGCCGTCGGTCGCACGCACCACCGTGCCGCTCGTGTCACGACCGTGTGGGAGCAGACCCACGCGATTCTGGCGCCAGGTGCTGTTCACCAGATGGAGCGTGCCGCTCGCCTCCTCCGCTGCGAACCCCGCCCCGTTGTGTTCGACGAGCACTCGGCGCACGACGAGCTCACACGGCGCGCAGTGGGCCACGGCGATCCCCGCCTCCGCCGCCCCGCTCACATAACTCTCCTCGATCAGCCCATCGACGGCCCGGTCGAGGCGGATCCCGTACCGCCCGTTGTCATGCACCGTGAGGTATCGGCCACGGAGCCCGCGCACCCCGCGCCAGACGATCCCCTGTGTGCGATGCTGGCGCACCGTGAGATTCTCGAGCGCGACCCCATCGGCGACGATCTCGACGCCCGTCTCGCGGGTCCCCTCCCCATCGAGCACCACCGCCGCGCGGTCGCGCCCGCGGAGCACGAGCGACGGCACGCGCACCACGACCTGCTCCCGATAGATCCCTCGATCGATCAGGATCAGGTCCCCCGGCGCCGCGGCATCGACCGCACCCTGGATGGTGGGATACCGCGCCGGGACGCGCCGCACGGTACCCTGGCCATCCGCCCGCGCCGGAAGACCGAGGAGGACGACCAGGCAGAGGAGGAACGTGGGGAGGCGCAGAGTGCGGCGCGGCGCGAAGGCACGACGGGTGGACATCCGGCGAATCTCGTACGCACCGGACGCTTTCGCCACAGGGGAGCCTCACCGATCTTCCGATCATGACTTGGATCCTCGGAGCTCGACCACGGCGTCGGTTTCGCGCCCTCCTCGCGGTCGCCGC
>CAIVJV010000163.1 GCA_903906325.1 uncultured Gemmatimonadota bacterium | reverse complement strand
CTCGCGGCCTGCGACGGGGCGACCCCTGCGCCCTCGCTCGCGCAGCGGCCGGCGTCGCGGGTCGCGCCCGGCACCGCCGACAGCCTCACGGCGAACGTCGCCGCCACCCGTCGGACCGCCATCACCACCGCCGTCGCCCGCGTCTCCCCGGCCGTCGTCACGGTGCAGACGGAGCGGGTCGAGCGCACCGCCGCGACCCCGTACGACCTCTTCTTCGGGACGCGCTCGGGCGAGCAGGTCGCCGCGGGGATCGGGTCCGGCTTCATCGTGCAGGCGAATGGCGTGATCGTGACCAACGCGCATGTGGTCTCGGGCGCCAGCCGGATCAACGTCGCGCTGCGCGACGGGACCACCTACCCCGCGACCCTCGTCGGCGCCGATGAGTTGAACGACCTCGCGGTCCTCCGCATCGACGCGAAGGATCTCCCCGTCGCCCCGCTCGGGACCTCGCGCGACCTCCTCATCGGCGAATGGGTCGTCGCCATCGGCAACCCGTACGGCTTCCTGCTCGGCAACTCGGAGCCCAGCGTGACGGTGGGTGTGGTGAGCGGCGTGGGGCGGAACCTCACCGGGCGGGGCGATGGCCCGGGGGTGTACGTCGACATGATCCAGACCGATGCCTCGATCAACCCCGGCAACTCGGGCGGCCCCCTCGTCTCCGCCACCGGCGACGTGGTCGGCGTCAACAGCTCGATCTACAGTCCGTCGGGGGGCTCCATCGGCCTCGGGTTCGCGATCCCGATCGATCGCGCGCGCCGCGTCGCGGAGGATCTGCTCGCGCATGGGAGCGTGCGGCGGCCCTGGATCGGCGTGAAGGTCGAGCAGACGCAGGCCACGGCGGCGCGCGGCACCCTCAACGCCGGCGCGACGATCGAGCGGATCGTCCCTGGGAGCCCGGCGGAGGCGGCAGGCCTGAAGGCCGGCGACATCATCACGCGCAGCCGAGACCGCGTCGTCCGGAACGCCTACGACTGGGAGGCGGAACTCCTCGACCTCCGCGTCGGGGAGAATGCGACCCTCATGGTGCGCCGGGACAATCGCGAGCGCCGGGTCACCGTCGCCGTGAAGGATCTCCCCGAGACGAGCGCGGAGCGGGTGGCGGTGCTCCGGGAACTCCAACTCATCTCCCTCACCCCGGCGATCCGCGCCGAGCGCGGGATCCGCTCGGCCCAGGGGGCCGTGGTGGTCCAGGTCTCCGATCGGGTGGAGCAGGTCCTCGGCCTCCGCGCGGGCGACGTGATCGTCCAGATCAACCGCACCCCCGTGGCCGACGCGCCGCAGGCCGCGCGCCTCATCGAGAGCGCGGGCGGGGGTGGCCCGGTCCGCATGTTCGTCGAGCGCGCGGGCATGATCTATTCCACCGACTTCCGCATCCGATGAGCCACGACACCTATCGCTCCCCGCTGGCCGAACGCTATGCGTCGGAGGCGATGCTCACGCTCTTCAGTCCGCAGACACGGCACGGGCTCTGGCGGCGACTCTGGCTCGCCCTCGCCGAATCGGAGCGCGAGCTCGGCGTCGCGATCCCCGATGAGGCGATCTCGCAGATGCGGGCGCACCTCGACGACATCGACTTCGCCGCCGTGGCCGAGTACGAGCGCCGGTTCCGGCACGATGTGATGGCGCATGTCCACGCCTTCGGCGATGTGGCGCCCGCCGCACGCGGCGTGATTCATCTCGGCGCGACGAGTTGTTTCGTCACCGACAACGGCGACCTGATCCAGATGCGGCGGGGATTGGCGCTCCTCCGCGGGCGGGTGCTCGCGGTGCTGCGCGCCCTCGAGGCCTTCGCCCGTACCTGGCGCGACCTCCCGACGCTCGGGTACACACACCTGCAGTCGGCGCAGCTGACGACGGTCGGCAAGCGCGCGACCCTCTGGATGCAGGACCTCGTCCTCGACCTCGCCGACCTCGACCATCGGCTCGCGACCCTCCCCCTCCGCGGGGTGAAGGGGACGACCGGGACGCAGGCGAGCTTCCTCGAGTTGCTCGGGGGCGACCATGCGAAGGTGCGCGCCCTCGATGCCGCGGTCTGCCAGCGGATGGGGGTCGCGCAGTCGATCCCCGTCAGTGGCCAGACCTACTCCCGCAAACTCGATGCGCAGGTGATGGACCTGCTCGCCGGGCTCGCGGCGAGTGCGGCCAAGTTCGCGAGCGATGTCCGCATGCTCCAATCGTTCGGGGAGATCGAGGAGCCCTTCGGCAAGGAACAGATCGGCTCGAGCGCGATGGCGTACAAGCGGAACCCGATGCGCTCCGAGCGGATCAACTCCCTCGCGCGGTTCGTGCAATCCGTGGCCGGGACGGCGAACCAGACGCATCAGGTGCAGTACTTCGAGCGGACGCTGGATGATTCCGCGATCCGACGCCTGACGATTCCGGAGGCCTTCCTCGCCACCGATGCGATCCTGATCCTCATGGCGAACGTCGCCGGTGGGCTCGAGGTGCATCCGGCGCGGATCGCCGCGCGCATCGCCGAGGAGCTCCCCTTCATGGCGACGGAGTCGCTGATCGTCCAAGCGGTCCGGGCGGGCGGCGACCGACAGGAGGCCCACGAGGTGATCCGCCGTCACTCGATCGAGGCGGCGCGCGCGATGAAGGATCAGGGGGTCCCGAACGACCTCCTCGACCGGCTCGCCGCCGACCCGGCCTTCCCCGTCTCCGTCGACGCGATGCGCGCGACCCTCGAACCGTCGCGGTTCATCGGCCGGGCCGCCGCGCAGGTCGATGACTTCCTCGCGGAGGTGATCGGGCCGATCCTCGTGGCCGCTGGCGAACAGGGCCCCGCGACCGAGGCGGTCCGCGTATGACCCCGGTGCTGGTGGGCGAGACCCGACTCCCCCTTCCCCTGCTCCGGCGGGGGAAGGTCCGCGACGTGTACATCGTCGACGACGACCGGGTCCTGCTCGTGACCAGCGACCGCGTGAGCGCCTTCGATGTGGTCATGCGGGAGTTGGTGCCGCACAAGGGCGCGGTGCTCACGCAGCTCACCACCTGGTGGCTCCGGCAATTCGAAGGGGAGGTCGCGCATCACCTCCTCTCGAGTGATGTGGACGAGATCATCGCCGCGATCCCCGCGCTCGGGATGCACCGTGATGTGCTCGCGGGTCGCACCATGCTCTGCCGTCGGACGACGGTCTTCCCGGTGGAGTGCGTGGTCCGCGGGTATCTCGCGGGTTCGGCGTGGAAGGAGTATCGGGCGCACGGCACGCTGGCGGGCGAGGCGCTCCCTTCCGGGCTGCGCGAGAGCGACCGATTCGATCCCCCGATCTTCAGTCCCGCGACCAAGGCGGAGTCGGGCCACGACGAGAACATCACGATCGACCAGATGCGGGCGGTGCTCGGCCCGGACGCGGCCTCCACCTTGGAGCGGTTCGCTCGGCTGGTCTACACGCGGGGTCGTGCCCTCGCCGCGGCCCGCGGGATCATCATCGCGGACACGAAGTTCGAGTTCGGGGCCACGGCGGATGGGACGATCCTCTTGATCGACGAGGTGCTGACCCCGGACAGCTCCCGGTTCTGGCCCGCTGACCGGTATGCGCCGGGCGGGCCGCAGCCGAGCTTCGACAAACAACCCCTCCGCGACTGGCTCGACGGGGAACGTCGCGCCGGTCGCTGGGACGGCAACGCCCCACCCCCGACCCTCCCCCCCGAGGTCGTCGCGGCCACCAGCGAGCGCTATCTCGACGCCTTCGCACGCCTCACCGGCGCCCCTCTCGACCCCACGAGCCTGACATGAGCTTCGCCCGTGAAGGGATCCCCTTCATCCTGATCGCCACCGCGCTGGCGGCTGCCGGGTACACCGCGGCCCTCGTGCGCCGTTCGTGGCCCCTCTGGCTCCTCGCCTTCCTCCTGACCTTCCTCGCCCTCTGGGTCGCCTACTTCTTCCGGGATCCGGAACGGACCGGCCCTCGTGGTGCGAACCTGGTGATCTCGCCCGCCGATGGCCGCGTGATCGACATCCGCGAGGTCGATGAGCCGTCCTTCCTCGGCGGACGTGCCATCCGGATCTCCGTCTTCATGAACGTCTTCAACGTGCATGTGAACCGGTATCCCGTGAGCGGGCGGGTCAGCTACGTGCACTACAATCCCGGCAAGTTCATCAATGCCGCCGCCGACAAGGCCTCGCTCGAGAACGAGCAGATGTCCGTCGGGGTCGAGACCGGGACGCAGAAGGTGCTCTTCCGCCAGATCGCCGGCCTCATCGCCCGCCGCATCGTCACCTATTCCAAGGTCGGTGACACCGCGACCCAGGGCGACCGGATGGGGCTGATCCGCTTCGGGTCCCGCGTCGACGTCTTCGTCCCGGTGGGGAGCACCGTGCGGGCGACGCTGGGGGAGACGCCACAGGCCGGCGTGACGGTCCTCGCGGAGCTCCCCTGATGGCCCGCCGACGCTTCCCCCGCCCCTCGATGGTGATGCTCCCGAACGGCTTCACGCTCGGGAACCTCTTCTTCGGGATCTATGCGATCGTCTCCG
>CAIVJV010000162.1 GCA_903906325.1 uncultured Gemmatimonadota bacterium | reverse complement strand
GTCAGCGGACCTCGTGCGGACCGGCGCGGAGAAGGCCACGGTCGAGGGGGTGTTCGATGTCAGTGGTCGGGAGGCCCTGATCCGGGACCTGGATGCGCGCGGGATCGACTGTGACGGCACGCTGATCCTCAAACGTGAGGTCGCGGCGGCGGGGGGGCGGGCGCGGGCCTGGGTGAATGGCTCCCCGGTGACCGCCGCGGTGCTCGCCGAGATCGGGCGGACGCTCGTGAACGTGCACGGGCAGCATGAGGCGCAGGTGTTGCTCGGCACCGAGGTGCAGCTCGAGATCCTCGATGTGTTCGGGGGGGCGACGGCGATGTGCGACGCGACGCGAGCCGCCTTCAACACACTCGCGGCGGCGGAGTCGGCGATCGCCGAGCTCTCGTCGCGTCGCGCCACGGCACAGCAGCGGGCGGAGTGGCTCGCGCATGTGGTGCGGGAGATCGGCGAGGCGCAGCTCCAGGAGGGAGAGGAGGCCCGGCTTGACGAGGAGGCGCGGCGGCTCACCCATGCGGAGGAGCTGCAAGGGCTGATCGGGGAGCTCACGGAGACCCTCGAGGGGGACGAGGGGGTGGTGCCGCGACTCGGCCACCTGCAGCGCCCCCTCGCCTCACTCCAGCGGATCGATCCCTCCACGGCGCGGCTCCAAGAGGTGTTCGATGCGGCCTGGTACGCGCTCGAGGAGCTCACGCGAGCCGCGCAGGCGTATGCGGATGGGATCGAGCACGATCCCGCGCGCCTCGACGAGGTGGAGCGCCGACGCGACCTGATCTTCCGGCTCTGCAAGAAGTACGGCGGATCGATCGCCGCGGTGCTCCAGATGGGGCGCGAGTCCGCGGCGGAGCTCGAGCTCCTTGATACGGCCGGTCTCGATCTCCGGACCCTCGAGGCGCGTCGCGACGCGGCGGCGGTGCGCTATCGAGAGGCCGCCGCCGCGCTGACCGCGGCGCGCGGGCGGGCGGCGACGGCCCTGGCCGCGGCGGTCGATGCGAGGCTCCCCGACCTCGGGATGCCCGATGGGCATCTCTTCGTCGAACTGCTCCCGCTGGAGGCGCCGACCGCCACGGGGGCCGAGCGCGTGGAGTTCCGGGTCGCCCTCAATCTCGGGCATGAGGCGCGTCCGCTCGCGCGCGTGGCCTCCGGTGGCGAACTCGCGCGCGTGATGCTCGCCCTCAAGACGATCCTCGCGCGCCTCGACGGCGTCCCGACGTTGATCTTCGACGAGGTCGATGCCGGGATCGGGGGGCGCACCGGTCTCATGGTGGGCGATGCGATGCGGGAGGTCGCGGCGCACCATCAGGTCTTCGCCATCACGCACCTCCCGCAGATCGCGGCACGGGGACATCACCACATCGTGGTCAGCAAGGGGGCGCGGGGCGGGGTGACCACCTCGGATGTGCAGGTGGTCACCGACGAGGCGCGTGTGGACGAGATCGCGCGCATGCTCGGGGGGAGCCCCGAGAGCGCGACGAGCCGAGAGCATGCGAAGGAGTTGTTGGCGACCGCGACGGCGACCGCGACCGCCGGTCAGCGCGCGCGGAAGCGCGGATAGAATCGCAGCTGGATCCGGTCCTCGAAGCGCTTGGGGACGATCCCTCGGTCGCTCGCGACCGTCTGCAGATGCAGGTACGAGATCTCGAAGGCACGGCCGGTGCGCCCACGAGCCCGCGCAGCCAGCGTCGAGTAGGTGGCCCCGATCCCCACGCGCTGGGACGAGGTCGCGGTGCGGGCGTCGAGGAGCCCGGCATCACGTGGGAGCTGACCGGGGAGGAGGTCGTCCACCGGGCCCCCGGGGACGAGCGTGTGGCGATCAGCCGTTGACCGCCGCCACTGCCACAGCCCCGTCAACGCGACGTAATCGCTCGCCTGCCACCGAGGGACCACCTCGGCGTCGAGTGCCGAGCCGGGACGGATCGCCGTCAGGCGCGAGCGCCACGATTCCAGGAACTCCTGCGAGGCGAGCGAGGGGAGGCGTTGATCGCGCGTGACCGAGCCGATGCCCTGCGCGATCCCAAGATTCACCGTCGCCCAGAATCGGGTATCCCAGATCAGGTCGGTGTGGGACCGCACGGTGATCGCGTGCATCCCCGTGCCGGTGCCGAGGTCGATCAGGCCGGCCGGGTCGTCAGGGGTGCCCGTCCCGATGCGCAGGTCGAGCGCGATCGCCTGTCGCACGGCGCGCGTCACCTCACCGAAGCGCCCGCGCGCCCCGCGTGAGATCCCGTCATACAGCAGGATCTTCGCCCCGACATGGACGTCGCCGATCTCGGTGAGCGCGTTGTCATTGAGCGCCCGCGCCCCGTAGCCGCGGGTGGAATCGGTCACGAGGCGGGCGAGGTCGG
>CAIVJV010000161.1 GCA_903906325.1 uncultured Gemmatimonadota bacterium | reverse complement strand
GCCAAGGGCGGGTATGGGCTCGCGCGCTCGGCCGACGCGATCACCGTGCGGGAGATCATCGCGGCCGCCGAGTTGGTGACCTTCGATCTGCATTGCGAGACGCACCCGCTCGACGCCGAGCGCTGCGCCCAGTCGTGCGACTGCAGCATCCGCCCGGTCTGGGTGATGTTGCAGAAGCGCATCGACGAGGTGTTGGACGGGGTCCGGCTCAGCGATCTGCTCGCGGCGGAACCCCAGGTCCGGGAGCGTGTCGGGCTTCCCGTCCTGGCCTGATCACCAGCAAGTGCCGAAGGGGGGACTCGAACCCCCACGGGCTATCGCCCACTGCGCCCTGAACGCAGCGCGTCTACCAATTCCACCACTTCGGCAAGCCTCGCAACGTACGACCCCGTGATACCCAAGTCAACGCTGGGTCGTCTAGCTTCATGGGGAGATGAGCACCACATCCACCGACGACGCGATCGTTCCCATCGCACGGAACGCCCGCGCCCGACACGACTACGAGATCCTCGAGACGTGGGAGGCGGGGATCGTCCTGCTCGGGACCGAGGTCAAGTCGCTCCGGGACAAGCGGGCGCAGATCACGGATGCCTATGCGGTGGTGAAGGACGGCGAGCTCTGGCTCCTCAACGCGCACATCGCGCCCTACACGCACGGCAACGTCTGGAACCATGATCCGACCCGCACCCGCAAGCTCCTCCTCCAGAAGCGCGAGATCAAACGCCTCATCGGCGCGATCGAGCGGAAGGGTCTGACGCTCGTGGCGCTCGAGCTCTACTTCAAGCAGGGACGCGCCAAGGTGCGGATCGGTCTGGCGCGCGGCAAGAAGCTGCACGACAAGCGCGCCGACGCCCGCGAGCGCGACGACCTGCGCGAGATCCAGCGCGCGATGAAGGTGCGATGAGTCGACGGCTGCGCACCCTCATCCTCGCGATCGGCGCCGCCCTCGTGCTCGGGCCCGGCGTGGCGGTCGCCGAGCCGCCCGGTGATGTCCTCCGGGTGAAGCGGGCGACCGGGGACACCATCGTCCAGGTGATCGCCACCCCCTTCGGCGGGCTCGTGCGCGCCGATGTCCTCGCCCGCCTCCTCGGTGGGGAGCTCGCGCCGCGCCCCGACGGGCAGTGGCGGCTCACCCTCCACGGCGCGGCGATCGACCTCACCCCGGGTTCCGCGTTCGCCTCCCTCGACGCCATGACCCTCCCGCTCCTCGAGGCGATGCGAGTGGTCGACGGGGCCCCCTTGGTCCCGCTGCAACTCTTCTCCGACGTGCTGCCGCGCCTCGAGCTCGGGATCGCGTGGGACCGTGGCCGTGCCGAGCTCCAGGCCCTTCCCTCGCTGGCGCGCCGGCCCGCACCGATGGTGGCCGCCGCGCCTGCGGTGACGCCCGCGGTGACGCCCGCGGTGACGCCTGCGGTGACATCCACTGCCACGCCGGGGCCGGCCGGACTCTCGCGCCGCTACACCGTGGTGGTGGACGCGGGGCATGGCGGGAAGGATCCGGGGATGAAGGGACCCGTCGTCGATGGGGTCCCCTTCTCGGAGGCGCG
>CAIVJV010000160.1 GCA_903906325.1 uncultured Gemmatimonadota bacterium | reverse complement strand
GCAGATTGACGACCAGGGTGGTCAGCACGATGATCCACAGACTGGCGTCGCTGCCGAACAGCTTGGCTGCGATGAATTGTGAAGAACCGGCAAAGACAAAAGCGGACATGGCGGCTGCAGTTCTCCTCGACGAGCTCGGGATGGAGCCGCGTGGTGAACCCCGACATCGGGACGGCACTCATCATCTCGACCCCACCGGCGAGCACCACCTCATTCATCCCGCTCAGGATCGCCTGCGCACCGAGGGCGATGGTCTGGAGCCCGCTCGAGCAGAAGCGATTCACCGTCATCCCCGAGACCTCGACGGGGAACCCTGCACGCAACGACGCGAGGCGCGCGATGTTGAGCCCCTGACCCGCCTCGGGCATCGCACATCCCCAGATCACATCGTCGATCTGGGCGGGATCGATGCCGGCGCGCTCGGCTGCCGCACGCATGACCGCGGCCGAGAGGTCCACCGGATGCACGCTCGCGAGCGCCCCGTCCTTCTTCCCACGCCCCACGGCGCTCCGCACGGCGCCGACGATCACCACCTCATGTGCACTCATATCGTCCTCAGTTCCGCAGCGGGGTGCCGGTGCTCAGCATGTGCGCGATCCGCGCCTGCGTCTCGGCGGTGCCCAAGAGTCGCAGGAAGCCGTCGCACTCGAGATCGAGCAGATCCTGCTCGGTCACGGTGCGTGCGGGGCCCTCACCGCCGCAGAGCACGCGCGCGATCTCATGGCCGATCCGCGCATCGTGCGCGCTCGCCTGACCCGCCTCCCGGAAGCTCCAGAGGGCGTAGTCGAGATTCGCCATCCCCGCACTCCCCAGTGAGGTCATCGTGCGCGGGAGGGGGGCCACATAGTCGGGCGCGAGGTCGAGGATGCGCGCCTTGGCATCGGCGATGAGGGTATCGCGGTTCATCGAGATACGATCGGCATGCGGCCGTAGGAAGCCCATCGTGCGCGCCTCGTGCGCACTCGTGCTGGTGCGGGCGAGGGCGATGAGCTGGAAGGCGCGCTTCACCCCTTCGAAGGGATCGGCCCCCTCATAGGCCTCGAGGGCCTTGGTGAACCGGAAGGCGAGCTCCTTCGTGCCGCATCCCCCGGGCAACAGCCCGACCCCGACCTCGACGAGTCCCATGTAGAGCTCGGCGTGCGCCTGGATGCGGTCACAATGGATGGAGAGTTCGCATCCGCCCCCGAGCGTGAGCCCGAAGGGCGCCGCGACCACCGGGACCGGGGCGTGGCGCACCGACATGACCGTCGCCTGGAACCGACGCACCATCGCCTCGAGCTGCGACCAGTCCTTGGCCTGTACGAGTGCGGCGACCCCACCGAGATTCGCCCCCGCGGTGAAGGTGCGCGGATCCTCGTTGCCGATCACGACGCCATGCCAGGGCCCTGATGCCGCGGTCTCGAGCGCGAACGCCGTGAGATCCATCACGCCGGGTCCGAGGGTGTTCATCTTCCCGCAGAACTCGAGCCCGAGGACGCCATCGCCGAGGTCGAGCACCCGCGCCTCGGTGTTCTCGCGGAGGACGTGACCCTGGCGGCGCCGCGCCGCGAGCGAGAGCTGGCCGGGGATCGGCGGGATGGCGAGGCGGGCCGATGCATCGAGCGCCGGGATGGTCTCCCCCTCCGAGCTCATCTCGTAGAAGGCCCGCGGGGTCTGCGCGAGCAACGGCGGGATCTCGCGTCCGGCCTCGCGGAAGGCGGTGCGCAGCCAGTCGAGCCCGATCGCATCCATCGCGCGGAAGGGCCCGATCTCCCACCCGTAGCCCCACTCCATCGCACGGTCGACCGCGGCGAGGTCGTAGGCGAGCGAGGGGACGAGGGTGAGCGCGTAGTG
>CAIVJV010000159.1 GCA_903906325.1 uncultured Gemmatimonadota bacterium | reverse complement strand
CGGCGACGACCGAGGCGATCTGCAGACGAAGGGCAGCGAGTGACATACCGAACATAACCCGAAGAAAGGAGAGGTAATTACCGAAGAAAAACCGAAAATAGCAAGGGGGGGTGGCCCGATCCGCGAGGGATTCCCCATCCCCCCCGACCACTATCTTCCCCCAATGCCTCCTATGGGCTTCTTCCTATGAAATGGTCCTGGTCGATCGGCCGGATCGCCGGGATCAGCGTGCGCATCCACGCGACCTTCCCGTTGCTCCTGCTCTGGGTGGCGCTGCGCCAGGGGGGCGGGACCACCGCGGCGATCGCCGGGGTGGTCGCGATCCTCGTGGTCTTCACCATCGTCCTCCTCCACGAGTTCGGGCATGCGCTGATGGCGCGCCGCTACGGGATCGGGACGCACGACATCACCCTCCTCCCGATCGGCGGCCTCGCCCGATTGGAACGGATGCCGCGCGAACCCAAGCAGGAGCTCGCGATCGCCGTCGCGGGGCCGGCGGTGAACGTCGCGCTCGCGCTCCTCTTCGGCGGGATCCTCTTCACCACGCAGGGGGTCCGCTCGCTCGATGCGCTCGGGGTGCTCCTCCTTCCCTCGCAGGGGCTCACCCTCCCGGGGATCCTCGCCCAACTCGTCGAGATCAACCTCGGCCTGATCCTCTTCAATCTCCTCCCCGCCTTCCCGATGGATGGCGGTCGCGTGTTGCGCGCCCTCCTCGCGCTCCGTTCCGGCGACCTCACGCGCGCCACGCGACATGCCGCGGTGGTCGGTCGGATCTTCGCCGCGCTCTTCGCCTTCGTCGGCCTCTTCGTCTGGAATAATCCTTCGCTCGTGCTGATCGCCGTCTTCGTCTGGCTCGCCGGCGCCGGCGAGGCGGCGTCTGTGGAGACCGAGGCCGCACTCGAGCGCACGACCGTCGCCTCCCTCATGATCACCGATCTGCGCGTGGTCTCCCCGGAAGCGACGCTCGCCGAGGTCGCCGATCTCGTGATCGCGGGGTCGCAGCAGGATTTCCCGGTGGTCGCCGAGGGGCGCTATCTCGGGATGGTGGGGCGCGCCGATCTCCTGCGCGGCCTCACCGCACTCGGCCCGCAGGCCTCGGTGCAGCAGGTGATGCAATCGGGTGGCCCGAGCGTCGCGCTCCACGAGACGCCGGCGACCGTCCTCGCCCGACTCGGGGCGAGCCCCACGCGGGCCGTCCCCGTGCTCGATGGCGACCGCGTGGTGGGGATCCTCACCACCGAGAACCTCGCCGAGTTCATGATGCTCCGGCGCGCCCTCTCCTGATTCACTTCCGTTCGTGAGGTGACCTCGATGCCACGACTCTTCCTGATGCTCGGCTCTCTCTCCGCGGCGATCGCCGTCGCCGCCGGGGCCTTTGGTGCGCATGCGCTCCGCGCCCGCGTGGAGCCCCGCCTCCTCGAGGTCTGGGAGACGGGGGCGCGCTACCAGATGTATCACGCCCTCGCGATGCTCGTGGTCGCGTGGCTCCTGACGCGCGCGGGATTCGATACCGCCACCCCGCTCCCGCGCGCGCCGATCGTCGCCGGCTGGTGCTTCGTCGCCGGCACCCTCCTCTTCAGTGGCTCCCTCTACGCGATGACCCTGACCGGGGTGCGCGCCCTCGGCGCGATCACCCCGATCGGTGGGGTCTGCTTCATCGCGGGATGGCTCGCCCTGGCGTCCACGGCGCTCCCTCCGCTTCCGCCTTCGCCTCCAACGCCCTGAGATCAGTGGCGATGAAGGCCTCGAGTGCGGCCTGGATCGCCGGGAAGCGCTCCTTCACGATCGCGAGCTGACGCCGCTGCGTCCCGGTCGGCTCGCCGAGTGAGCCGAAGTTGGTCGCGGTGCCGAGTCGCCCGACGAGCGAGGTCTCCGTGGGCTCGGCGAACCGGCCCGCGGTGTTGTCTCCCTGCAGCTGCTCGCGGATCCCGCGGAGCTTGACCTTCGCCGCCCGCACCTCGGCGTCGAGCGTCGTCGAGCGGGGGATCTGTTCCGCCGCCCGCTCGAGGGCATCGAGTCGCGCCGAGACCTCGCCGAGCTGCGCGTTCACCGCGAGCACCACGCGCTGCACCTGCTGCGCCTCGCGGTGATAGGCGAAGGCCCGCTCCCGCTGCGCGACGGTGAGCGTCGCGTTCGGGAGGAGCTGTACCTCGAACGGCGTCGGTGTGGTGAGCGCGGTGCGTGCGCCGGCCACGCGCTTGAAGAGCTGCACGCGATAGGTGCCGGGCACCACGTAGGGGCCGTTCCCACCCCGCGCCCCGCCTTCCGCACCACCACCACCGAAGCCGCCACCCGCAGCGCCACCCGCAGCGCCACCCGCAGCGCCACCGATCGGTGAGACCCCCGACCAGCGGAGGTTCCAGGTCACGCGGTTGGTGCCGGCGGCGTTGATCCCGTCGAAGCGCGAGACGATCGCCCCGCTCGGATCGCTGATCTCCACCTCGATGCTCGGCGCCTCCTCTTCCTGCTCCGCCTTGAGCGCGGGCCAGCCAGGGAATGGGACGTCGGCGCCCGTGCGATTCAGCGCCTGCTCACGCGTCTGTCGCGCCTGCTTCTGCGTTCGATACGCCGCGCGGAGATGATAGGTGAAGGTCGCGCCGACCGGTGGGTTGGAGGCGTAGTAGTGCATCGCCCCCTGGAACCCGACCCCGCTCCCGCCGAGCGGTGACGAGGGCTGGAAGAGGAGCGCCGGCGCGGTGGGAAAGAGCGTCGCCTCGGCGCGGAGCGCTTCGGGCGTCATCGTGCGGAGCGGCGAATAGTCGTCGAGCACATAGATCCCGCGTCCGAAGGTGCCAAGCACGAGATCGTTCATCTCCGGATGGATCGCGATGTCATAGACCGCGATGGTCGGGAGCCCCCCCTTGAGCGCCTGCCATCGTGCGCCGTCATCGAACGAGACCCAGGCGCCGTATTCGGTGCCGGCGAAGAGGAGCCCCGGCTTCACGGGATCCTCACGGATCACATGCGTCGGGCCACGCTCGGGGAGCCCGGTGGTGATCAGCGTCCACGTCCGCCCGCG
>CAIVJV010000158.1 GCA_903906325.1 uncultured Gemmatimonadota bacterium | reverse complement strand
GATCTCCCGCGCTTGCTCCGCGCGTTCCGCTCGCAGCGTCCCGCGATCCTGGGCGCGGGCCGCATCGGCCGTGCGCTCCGCCAGCGCCGCCTGCGCACGAGCCGCCGCGGTCGCGGCGGCGGCCGCCGCCTCCCCGGTCTCGCGGGCCGCCGCCCGTTCCTCGTCCGCCGTCGGGACCTGCAGCTCGAGGGCGTCACTCTCCGCCACACGGGCCCGCGGCCCCGCCTCACGCGCGGTCGCCACCAGACGCACGCGCATCCCCGGGGCCAGCGCGAGCGCCGCGAGGTCGAGTTGCACCGCACCCACCCATGCGGCCTCCCCGCCTCGCGCCAAGGTCAGCTCCGTCACCGCACCGGCCCGCCCCGCCGCATCGATCAGCTGTCGACGGAGCGCGATCGTCCCCAACGAATGGTCATCCTCCGCCACCAGCTCCAGCGCCAGGCGCGTGGTGGGGGTCACGCGGACCGACCCCTCGGGGCTCACGATGCTGATGCGCGGCGCGAGATCGGGGAGGACCTCCACCACCAACGGCGCGGGGAGTTCCTCGATCGCCGTCCCACGCCCGACCGCCTCCCAGAGGTAGGTCCCGCTGCGCACGGGCGCGAAGCGACCCCGGAAGCGCAGGCCCTCCGCGGTGAGCTCCACGCGCGCGGCCCGCACGCTCGTGTCGGGCGCGCCGCCGAGCGCGGGAGCCGAGACGAGCGCCACCGACGCCAAGGGCGCGGAGGCCCGGCCCTCGATCGTCAGCACCGTCCCCTCGGGGAGCTGCAACGCGCTCTCGACATCCACCGTCTCAGCGGGCCGGCCGAGGTAGGCGGGGAACCTGGCGGTCACCCGCACCTCGCCGAGGAAGGGCCGGTCGACGGCCCGCACCTGCACCGTGTCGGTGCTGGTGCGCCCATCCTGCGCGAGCAGTCGCAGGTCGGCGTCGACGCGGGCGAGGGTGAACCGCGCGCGACCATCGCGCGCGACCGGGAGCACCGTGTCTCGCCAGCCGGTCCCCAGCGGACGCCATCGCAGGTGGACCGTCGGTCGTCCCTCGGCGCGGATCGCGAGCGCGAGCGCGCTGCCCCGCGCCACACCGATCGGGAGCGCGTCGAATCCCAACGGGGTGAGCAAGCGCCCCTGGGCGGCGGCGATCGGCTGACGCAGGACCGCCCACCCGTCGGCTCGCCCCCGCCAGGTGAGGCCCACGACGAGCGACGCGCCCAGCAGGGCGAGCGCGGCGAGGCGGAGGCCGCGGCGACGCTCCGCGGCGGCCCGTGGCGCGAGCGTCGGCGCGAAGGGGGCGAGCTGCCCCCCGACCTGCGTCGCGGCCGCCTCGATCAGCACGTCACGCATGGGCGCGAGCTCGAGCACGCCGACCAAGGCCCCGCGCCGCAGCTCCCGCTCGCGCTCGATCGTCCGCGCCACCGCGAACGGGTCGGTCCGTCGGGCGCTCCAGCGGTGGCCCTGCCAGGCGAGGACCCCGGCCCCGGCGAGCACCGCCGCCCAGATGAGCAGGGGGAGGACGGCCGGCCATGCGATCCAGCGCCCGTCGGCGAGCACCGCGGCCCCGGTCGCCAACGCGCCGAGGCCCCACGCCGCACCCCACGTGGCCACGCGCAGGCGGTCGTCGCGGCGGATCCGCGCGACCTCCCGCGCGACCAGCGCCACCGGATCGGTCAGCACGGCGCCCTCAGCGTCCGACCGCACTCGTGACCGCGTACACGAAGAGGTTCACCCCCATGCGGAGCGCCGCCTCGTGCGCCTCCGGTGGATCGGCGGGATAGGTCCCGAGGTCCTCCCACCCATTCCCGAGGTCGCTCTCATGCGAATAGAACACCGCGAGGCGCTCGCCGATGAAGATCCCGAACCCGCGCGCCGGTTTGTTGTCGTGCTCGTGGATCTTCGGGAGCCCCTCCGGGAAGGGATAGACGATCCGATAGATCGGATGCGTCAACGGGACGTCCACCAAGGGGCGGTCGGGAAAGACCCGGGCGAGTTCGCGGCGCACCGCGGGATCGAGCCCGTAGTTGTCATCGATGTGGAGGAACCCACCGCGCAGGAGATAGGTGCGGAGACGCGTCACCTCCTCCTCGCGCAGGCGGATGTCGCCGTGCCCCGTGAGATGCAGGAAGGGATGATCCCAGAGCCGCTCGTCCCGCAGGGCGATGCGCACCTCGTTCGGTTCCACCCGCAACGTGGTCCGCGTGCGGATCGCGCGGATGAGGTTCGGGAGGCTCGAGGGATTCGCGTACCAATCGTCGCCCTCGTACTGCACGCGCGCGACGGTCAACCGCGGGACCGCGGGGGACGGCGACGACGAGGCCGCGCCCAGCAGCGCCAGGAGCGCCGCGCCCGATGTCATGGCACCGAGGCGCCGCCAGCGACCCCGTCGCACGGGCGTCATGCGTGGGCGATCCGATACGCGAGGTTGCGCGGCGCCCCGCGCTCCTCCATCAGGCGCCGCATCACCTCGCGCGGCGCCTGCCCCTCCGCACGCCACGCCGCGGCCTGCCGCTCCAGGTCCGACGGATCGAGCGCCTCGGGGGCACCCGCCCCGATCACGAGCACCACCTCCCCGCGCGGCGGCTCCGCCTCGGCGGCGGCCGCCACCTCGCGCACCGTGCCGCGCACGATGGTCTCGAACTGCTTGGTGAGTTCGCGCGCCAGGACCGCGGGGCGCGCCCCCGCTCCCGCCGCCTCCAACGCGCGGAGCGTCTCGGCCACGCGCGCGGGCGCCTCATAGAGCACCACGGTGTGCGGCGCGGCGACGATCGTCTCGATCGCCTCGGATCGCTCGCGCCCCTTCCGCGCGAGGAAGCCGAGGAAGGTGAAGCGCTCGGCCGGGAGCCCCGAGACCACGAGGGCGGCGAGGAGCGCCGAGGGGCCGGGCACGGGGGAGACGGTCACCCCCGCCGCGATCGCCGCCCGCACCAACCGGTCGCCGGGATCGGAGAGGAGCGGGGTCCCCGCGTCACTCACCAACGCGAAGGACTCGCCCGCGACGAGTCGCGCGACGAGTCCGGGGACCCGCGAGGCCTCATTGTGTTCGTGGTAGGCGAGCAACGGCGTCCGGATGGCGAACCGGTCACAGAGGATGCGCGTATGGCGCGTGTCCTCCGCGAGGATCGCCGTCACGTGCTGCAGCACCTCGACCGCGCGGGGGCTCAGGTCCCCCAGATGCCCGATCGGGGTGCTGACGACATGCAGCGTCCCCGCGCCCGCGCTCACCCCAGCTGCGCGTCGAACTTCGCGGCGAGCGCGGCCTTCGGCACCGCCCCGACCACCTGATCGACGAGCTTCCCGCCCTTGAAGAAGAGGAGCGTCGGGATCGAGCGGACCTGGAACTTCATCGCCGTCTTCTGATTCGCGTCGACGTCGAGCTTCGTCACCTTGACGCGGCCATCATACTCGGCCGCGAGCTGATCGAGGATCGGGGCGATCATGCGGCAGGGGCCGCACCAGGTCGCCCAGAAATCCACGACCGCGACCCCGGCATGCTGCTCCACCTCGGTCGCGAAGGACGCATCGGTCACCACCACGGGCTTGGACATCGGATTCTCCTGTTTGGACCGGGCGCCGGTGCCAACCACCGCCGCCTCTCGCTAACGTTCCAGCGACCCTTCGTGCCACCCTGGCACCCGGAGCCGCCTGATGACCACCCCACCGACCGCTCGAGGCACTCGACTCGCCCACATCGGCATCGCCGTCGAGTCCCTCCAGGCGATCCTCCCGCTCTACCAGGACCTCCTCGGCCTCCCCGAGGTCCCGCTCGATGACGCCGATGGGGCGCGCATCGTGGGACTCGCGGCGGGAGCGCCGCTGGTCGAGCTCCTCGAGCCGGCCGTGGCGGACTCCCCGATCGGGAAGTTCATCGCCAAGCGTGGCCCGGGGATCCATCACCTCTGTTTCCATGTCGATGATCTCGATGGCAAGCTCGCGCGCTGCCGTGCCGCCGGGATCCGACTGATCGACGAGACCCCACGCCTCGGCGCGGAGGGGAAGCGCATCGCGTTCCTCCATCCGAGCGCGACCGCCGGGGTCCTCATCGAACTGATGGAATATTAATGCGGTCGTGCGTCAGCGTATCATCGACAGAAGGCGGCGACGGGGGCGAGGCCCACGTCCTCGACGAACCAGCGGCCGGAGGTGGCGTTGCGCACCGCGGTGACGGTGGTGCGCGCGGTGCGTCCGCCCTGGGTGAGCTCCACGGGGATCACCTGTCGCCCTCCCTGCCCTGGCTGGGGCACGCCGAGGGTCGCCTGATCGTGCCGCAGATGACAGAGGATGATCATCGCCCGCCGCTCCACCTCGTCCGGCTTGGCCCGATCCCGGACCGGCGATTCCGCGTTGCCCCAGACGGCGGTGAGGCCGGCCATGTCGTTGCCGCGGGCCGCGGCGAGGAAGGTGCGGACCGCGGCCTCGGCGCTCGGCGCACCGGCCGCGGGTCCCGCGGGCGTCGTGGCGCAGCCGGTGAGCCACGCCATGGCCAACACTGTCTTCAGCAGACGCCCCACGTGCCCTCCGGTGAAAGGACCTCGCGCGGAAGATGACCCGTCAACGTCTCTACATCAACATCGATCACGTGGCGACCGTGCGGCAGGCACGCCGCGCCACCTATCCCGACCCCGTGCGGGCCGCGCGTCTCTGTGAGGACGCCGGCGCGGACGGGATCACCGCGCATCTGCGCGAGGATCGGCGCCACATCCAAGACGCCGACATCGAGGCGTTGGTCGCGCAGGCCCGGACCCCGTTCAACCTCGAGCTCGCCGCCACCGATGCGATGATCGCCCTGGCGACGCGCCTCCGCCCGCATCAGGTCACGCTCGTCCCCGAGCGCCGCGAGGAGGTCACCACCGAAGGGGGGCTCGATCTCTTCCATGACCCCGCACGACTCGAGGCGGCGATCCTCGCCCTGCGGGCGGCGAATGTGCGGACCGCGCTCTTCATCGACCCCGACCTGCGCCAGGTGGAGCGCGCCGCGGCGCTCCGGGTGGAGGCCATCGAGCTCCACACGGGCCGCTACTGCGAGGCCCCGGGCCACGCACCGTCGCTCAGCGCGCTCCGCGCCGCCGCGACCCACGCGGCGGGCGTGGGACTCGCGGTGCACGCCGGCCATGGCCTGACGCTCACCAACGTCGGGCCGGTCGCGGCCATCCCGGAGTGCGAGGAACTGAACATCGGCCACGCCATCATCGCGGACGCCCTCTTCGTCGGGCTCCCCGAGGCGGTGCGCCGCATGCGCGCGGCGATGGAGGCGGCCCGCCGTGGCTGAGCGCCGCCGCACCGACCGGCACCGACCCGGACGGCCCTGATGCGCGTCGGCTGGCGCGGTCTCCTCGGCATCGCCCTCAGTGGGCTCCTCCTCTGGCTCACCCTGCGCGACGTGGACCTGGGGGAGGTCGTCTCCATCCTGCGCACCTCGCACCTCGGCCTCTGGCTCGCCTGCACCGTGGTGGCCACCGCGATCTTCCCCCTCCGCGCCCGCCGATGGCAGGCGATCCTCGCCCCGCTCGCCCCGCGCGTCCCGGTGCGCCCGCTCTGGCACGCCACCGCGATCGGGATGATGGTGAACAACGTCGTGCCCGCGCGCGCCGGCGAGATGGCCCGGGCCTTCGCGCTCAGCCGCGCCCGCGCGGAGATCCCCTTCGCCGCCGCCCTCGGATCCCTCGTCGTCGACCGACTCTTCGACGGCACGATGGTCCTCGGCCTCCTCCTCCTCGCGACCCTCGATCCCCGGTTCCCGACGGACGCGACGATCTTGGGATGGACCGCGGGGCGCATCGCCCTCGGCGCCGGCACCCTGCTCGGCATCGTCCTCGTCGGGATCCTCGTCCTCCTCCTCGCCCCAGACCTCGTCGCGCGTCTCATCGGCGCCTCGGCGGGGCGCCTCTCCCCCCGGCTGGCGGCACGTCTGCAGGCGGTGATGACCTCGTTCGCCGCCGGCCTGGCGGTCCTCCGCTCCCCCGCCCTCGTGGGCGAGGTCCTCTGGTGGACCCTCCTGCATTGGCTCACGAATGCCGCCGCCTTCTGGCTCGGCTTCCTCGCCCTCGGCGTCGACGCCCCGTTCAGCGCGAGCCTCTTCCTGCAAGGCATCATCGCGATCGGGGTCGCCATCCCGTCGTCCCCGGGCTTCTTCGGCTTCTTCGAGGCGGCGGGGAAGGCGGGCCTCGGCCTCTATGGCGTGCCCGCCGGTCTCGCGGTGAGCTGGGCGATCGGCTTCCACCTCCTCTCATTCGTGCCGATCACCGTGATCGGGGCCTGGTACTTCGTCCGCCATCATCTGCACTTCCGCGACATGACCGCCGCCGGAGACGCCCCATGACCCACGGCACCGCTGCCCGCGTCGAGGCGCAGGCCAAGATCAACCTCTCGCTCCGGATCCTCGCGCAGGAACGCTCGGGGTATCACCAACTCGAGACCCTCTTCGCACGGATCGCCCTCGCGGACACGGTGGAGATCGCCCTCGACCCCACGCGGCGCACGATCGTCGTCGAGGGGGCCGATGTCGGGCCGCCGCACCAGAACCTCGCGTACCGCGCCGCGGAGCGGTTCGTGGATGCCGCAGGGTGGACGACGGGGTTCCACATCCGCGTGATCAAGCGGATCCCCGTGGGCGGAGGGCTCGGAGGCGGGAGCGCCGATGCGGGGGCCGTGCTCCGCCTCCTCAACGCCCTCGCGCCCGCGCCCCTCGCGGCGGAGACCCTCCTCACGCTCGCCGTGCAGCTCGGCGCCGACGTCCCCTTCCTGGCCACCGAGGCGCCGATGGCGCTGGCGTGGGGACGGGGGGAACGGATGCTCGCGCTCCCCCCGCTCCCCTCGCGGGAGCTCCTGCTCCTCGTCCCCCCCTTCGGCGTCGGGACGGCGGAGGCGTTCGGGTGGGTGGCGGCCGAACGGGCCGGGCGCCCCCTCACTGCCCCGGCCCCGATGGCGCTGGCCGACCTGCAGGACTGGGGACCGCTCACCGATCGGGCGACCAACGACTTCGAACCGGTGGTGGTGGCGCATCACGAGGCCATCGGCGCCTGTCTCGAGGCCCTCCGAAGGGCCGGGGCCACCATCGCGCAGCTGAGCGGATCGGGCTCCACGGTCTATGGCGTCTTCGACGGGACCGCCCCCACGACCCTCGATGGGCTCCCGGACGGGACGCGGTGCCTCCCGTCGAGCGTGGTCTCGCGGGTGGCCCCCGTGGAGCGACTCGGCTAGCTTCCCCGAGGTCCCTGCTGCCCCTTCGTCCAATGGCAGGACATCGCACTTTGGATGCGAGAATGGTGGTTCGAATCCACCAGGGGCAACTCGGGGCGCCATCGGCACTTGCGCCCCCTTCCCCCCTGTCGCACGAGGCCCGGCGTCCGTAGCTTATGGGGCTGTCGTCGCACGGGGTCGTCCGCCACGGGCGGTCCCGAACCGATCCACCTCGCTCGGACCCCGCCCTATGGACGGTCTCTCCGTTCCCCTGACAGGCTTTCGCGTCCTCACCGGCACGGCCAATCGGCCACTCGCCGAGGAGATCGCCAAGGCCCTCGGGACGGAGCTCTGCCGGACCAACGTGACGCGGTTCGCGGATGGAGAGGTCTTCGTCCGGCTCGATGAGAACGTCCGCGGGGCGGATGTCTTCATCGTCCAGCCGACGAATCCCCCCGCCGAGAACATCATGGAGCTCCTGCTCCTGGTGGACGCGGCCCGGCGTGCGTCGGCGGCGCGCATCACCGTGGTGCTCCCGTACTACGGCTATGCGCGGCAGGACCGGAAGGATCAGCCCCGCGTCGCCATCGGCGCGAAGCTGATGGCGAACATGATCATGCGATCGGGGGCGGACCGGGTGCTGGGGCTCGACTTCCACCAGCACCAGCTGCAGGGGTTCTTCGACATCCCCGTCGACCACCTGTATGCCGCCCCGGTCTTCACCGCGCATTACCGGAAGAAGCAGTTGGTCGATCCGGTCGTGGTGGCCCCGGATGTCGGCTCGGCGAAGATGGCGCGTGGGTTCGCGAAGCGGTTGAACGCCTCGCTCGCCATCATCGACAAGCGGCGGCCGGCGGCGAATGTGTCCGAGGTGGTGAACGTCGTCGGTGAGGTGGAGGGGAAGGATTGCCTCCTCGCGGACGACATGATCGATACGGCGGGGACGGTGAGCGAGGCGGCGCGTGCGCTCAAGAAGCTGGGGGCGCGGGACATCTATGTCTGCGCGACGCACGGCTTGTTGAGTGGACCGGCGGTGCAGCGTCTCTCCGAGGCGCCGATCACGGAGGTCGCGATCACCGACTCGGTGGCGCTCCCCGCGGAGAAGCGGTTCCCCACGCTGACGGTGCTCTCCGTCGGCGAGCTGTTGGCGAAGGCGATCCGCTTCACGCACGCGGATCAGTCGGTGTCGTCACTCTTTGAGTGAGACAGGGGTCAGGTAGCAGGTGTCAGGTAGCAGGTAGCAGGTAGCAGGTAGCAGGTAGCAGGGCGTAGGGCTTTTCCATTTCCCGTTGGCGCGCCGCCGGGCCGGAGATACCGGGCACCCACGTCGCGCGCCACATCGCAGCAGAGGTCACGTTCCATGGCAACCGTTCCCTTCTCCGCCACCACCCGTGGCACCACCGGCAAGGGCGTCGCGCGCAAGCTCCGCGCCACCGGTCAGGTCCCCGCCGTCATCTACGGGCATGCGCGGCAGCCGCAGCCCCTCGCGCTGGACCATCATGCGCTCACGCTCTTCCTCGAGAAGCATCCGTACCAGAGCACTGTCATCGCCTTGAGCATCGACGGGAAGGCGAGCAACACGCTCATCCGTGAGGTGCAGCGCCACCCGTTCAAGAAGCAGATCCTGCACGTGGACTTCCAGGAGCTCGTGGCCGGGGAGAAGATCACCGTGCCGGTGCCGGTGCACCTCACGGGGACGCCGGAGGGTGTCCGCCTCGGCGGCGGCATGCTGGACCACGTCCTGCACGAGCTCGAGCTCGAGTGCGACCCGGCGAACATCCCGGGGCACATCACCGTCGATGTCACCGCGCTCACCATCGGCCACTCGATCCATGCCGGGGAGATCGCCCTCCCGGCCGGTGTGACGCTCCGCTCCAACCCCGAGGCCACGGTCTGCGTCTGCGCGGCGCCGCGTGTCGAGGCGGAGGCGGCGCCGGCCGCTGAGGGTGCGGCCGCGGCCGAGCCCGAGCTGATCCGGAAGCCGAAGGCCGAGGACGAGGCCGAGGCGAAGTAACCCGCGGACGCAAAGGGACCACCGAGTCCGTCGATGAAGGTCATCCTCGGGCTCGGGAACCCCGGCGCGGAGTACGCGGAGACGCGACACAACGTCGGATGGTGGGTCGTCGATCATCTGGCGTCGGTCTGGCGGTGCGAGGGGTGGCGCAGGGACGGCGACGCCCTCACGAGTACGGGGCAGATCGGATCGACCAAGGTGCGCCTCGTCAAACCGCAGACCTTCATGAACCTCTCCGGACGGGTCCTGACGCCCTGGCTTCGACGTCCGTTCTGGGCGGCGGCGACCGATCTGATGGTGATCTCCGACGAGGTGCAGTTACCGGTGGGGGCCTTCCGCTTTCGGGCGAAGGGGTCCGCCGGGGGACACAACGGGCTCAAGAGCATCGAGCAGGCGCTCACGAGCCAGGAGTATGCCCGGCTCCGCGTCGGAGTCGGACCGAACGACCCGCAGCGCCGCATCGGCGACCTCGCCGATTACGTGCTCGGACGGTTCGGGAAGGACGAGGGCGCCGAGGTCCGCGCCCTCTTGCCGACGCTCGAGGAGGGCCTCCGGGGCTGGTTGACCGAGGGGATCCTCCCCGTGATGAATCGCTTCAATCGCTAGTTCCTCACCCTTCACCCCACCCCCCATGCTCGAGAACGTGCCGCTCTATGCCCTCGGGATCGGGCTCGTTGGCCTCGTGGCCTGCGTGCTCACCTATCTGGGCATCGTCCGCAACTCCGCTGGCTCCACCGCCATGCAGGAGCTCGCGGGGCAGATCCAGGAAGGCGCGATGGCCTTCCTCAAGCGCGAGTACACCGTGCTCGTCCCCTTCCTGCTCGTGGTCGCGGCGCTGCTCGCCTACGCGCTGAACCTCGAGACGGCGATCGCCTACGTCCTCGGCGGGCTCTGCTCGATCGCGGCGGGATGGGCTGGGATGACCGCGGCCACCAAGGCGAACGTCCGCACCTCTGAGGCGGCGCGCGCGAGCGGTCAGGCCGCGGCGCTCCGGATCGCGTTCGGTGGCGGTGCGGTGATGGGCCTCGCGGTGGCCGCCCTCGGCCTCCTCGGCGTCACCGCGGTGTTCGTCTGGCAGAAGGCGCTCCTGGGGGGCACCAGCTACAAGCTCTTCGGCGAGATCATCTCTGGCTTCGCGATGGGCGCGAGTTCGATCGCCCTCTTCGCGCGCGTCGGCGGCGGCATCTACACCAAGGCCGCGGACGTCGGTGCCGACCTCGTCG
>CAIVJV010000157.1 GCA_903906325.1 uncultured Gemmatimonadota bacterium | reverse complement strand
GGCCGAGCACCTCGGCGAGCTGCACCACCTCGCCTTCTTGCTTCAGCCGCTTGGCCAGGACCCCCGCATTGAGGGCCGGGACCTCGACGGTGATCTTGTCGGTCTCGAGCTCGACGAGGGTATCGCCGATCGCGACCGCGTCACCCTCCTGCTTGCGCCAACGGGAGACGGTGGCTTCCGTGATGGATTCACCGAGGGGGGGAACCGTGATCGGAATCATGACCCGAATATATAGCCCATGCGCGCGCTGACGATCGATGCCCACGGGGGGCTCGACGCCCTCCGGTATCGGGAGGACCTCCCCTCGCCGGCGCTCCCCCCCACGGGCCAGGTCCGGGTCCGCCTCCGCGCCGCGGCCCTCAATCACCTCGATCTCTTCGTGCTCGGGGGGATCCCCGGGGTCACGATCACCCCGGGGTGGGTGCTGGGCGCCGATGGGATGGGGGTGGTCGCCGAGGTGAGCCCGGACGTGACCGCGGTCGCCGTCGGGGATCGCGTGCTGATCAACCCCGGGATCGCCTGCCGCGATTGTGAGTTCTGTCGCGCGGGCGAGCACTCCCTCTGTGTGCGGTATCGGCTCCTCGGCGAGCATCGCCCCGGGACCTTCGCCGACGAGGTGATCGTCCCCGCCACGAATGTGCGGCGCTGCCCGCCGACCCTCTCGGACGAGGCCGCGGCGGCCTTCACCTTGGCGACCCTCACCGCGTGGCGCATGTGCGTCACCCGGGCGCAGGTGCGGCGCGGGGACGAGGTGCTCATCTGGGGGATCGGCGGCGGGGTGGCGCTCGCGGCGCTGCAGATCTGCAAGGCGCGCGGGGCGCGGGTCTGGGTGACCTCGTCCAGCCCGGCGAAGCTCGCGCAGGCCGCCGCCCTCGGGGCCGACGAGGTGATCGATCACGCGGCGGGGGATGTCGGGCGCCTGGTCCGGACGCGGACGGGGAAGCGCGGGGTCGACGTCGTGATCGACTCCGTGGGGGAGCGCACCTGGGAGCAGTCGCTCGGTGCGCTCGCGCGCGGGGGGCGGCTCGTGACCTGTGGGGGGACCTCGGGGCCGAACCTCGCGATGGATGTGCGGCGGCTCTTCTGGAACCAGTGGTCGATCCTCGGCTCCACCATGGGGAACGATGCGGAGTTCGACGCGATCGTCGCCGAGGCGGCCGCGGGGCGGCTGATCCCGCCGGTGGATGCGGTATACCCGCTCGCCGAGGGGCGGGAGGCGTTCGCGCGACTCGCGCGCGGGGCGCAGTGTGGGAAGGTCGTGCTGCGGATCGGCGATGGCTGAGGCGGCGGCGTTCACGCCGGCGGAGGAGCGGGCGGTGCGGGAGGCGTACGCCGCCCAGGGGGCCGCCGAGTGCCCGCGGTGTGCGGTGCGGATGCGCGAGCGCGCCATCGGGGGCGGGAGCTTCGGCTTGGGCTACGCGCGGAAGCGGGAGTGGCTCCTCTGTCCGCAGTGTCATCGCAGTGTGTTGTTCGACCTCAAGCGCGGGACGCGCAACTAGA
The DNA here is from genome assembly GCA_903906325.1 of uncultured Gemmatimonadota bacterium. Classification (GTDB taxonomy): domain Bacteria; phylum Gemmatimonadota; class Gemmatimonadetes; order Gemmatimonadales; family Gemmatimonadaceae; genus Pseudogemmatithrix. The sequence continues at coordinate 839 of CAIVJV010000157.1, read as the reverse complement.
TTTCGCCGCCATGATGACGCCGCGTCATGTCCGCCGTGGGATCCTCGCCGTCCTCGGGTGCGCGCTCGTGGGGGCGCTGCCGCTCGCCTCGCTCGGGGCACAGCGTTCGGCGCTGGCCGATCGCTTCGTCCGGGACCAGACGGTCCTCGGGGTGACGGTCTACGGGCCCGCGTTCGCGCTCGCGGTCGCGGACGATGCCCTCACCGGGGCGGCGGCGTATCTCGTGATGGCGGGGGGGAGCTTCTTCGCGGCGGCCGAGGCGAGCCGGCGGGTGGAGATCACGGAGGCGCGGGATCTCCTCTCGCGGGCGCTCGCGACCCGCGGCGCCGGGAATCTCGCGATGGTCAGCTCGCTCAATCGGTCGGCGCCGCGGCGGGTGGCGGGGGCCGCGTTACTGGGCGGGCTCGGCGGGACCGCCGCCGGCCTCGCGATCGGTGGGGGCCTCACCCCGGGTGAGGCGGCGGCCACCGTGTTCGGCCATGACCTCGCGTATCTCGCGGCGCTCGCGCTGACCACCACCTCGGATCCCGATCCCTTCGACGAGCGGAGCGCCTCGATGGGGCGCGTGGCCGGGACGTGGAGTCTCGCGGGGCTCGGCGGGCTCGCGCTCGGGCGGCTCTACGCGGGGAACACCGACCATCAGGTGACGGTGGGCGACGTGGAGTCGCTCTGGTTGACCGCCGGGATCGGCGCGCTCGCCGGGGCGACGGCGGTCGCCGACGAGGCGCCGGAGCCCCAGACCGCGGCGATGGCGATGCTCGGCGGGGCGCTGCTCGGGACGGTCGTCGGGGAGCGCGCCCTGGTGCGCCGGCGGGACCTCACGCCAATCGAAGGGCGGC
>CAIVJV010000156.1 GCA_903906325.1 uncultured Gemmatimonadota bacterium | reverse complement strand
GCCATGCCGATGCAGCGGAGCCCACTCGCCTTCGGCCACCTGCTTGGCGTGGCGGAGCGATTCATCCACGGCGCTCCCGCCGGGGCGATCTGCGGGCCGGATGGGTGTGTGCTGCCGGTGCGCTAAAGGTCGGCGCAGCTCTTGTTGATCTGCTGGCAGTCGCCACAGATCAGCTTGCACTTCCGCCAAGAGAGGTTGGTCGAGCCGCAGTAGTCGCAGTGCTCACCCTGGGCCGGACCATCGGGGATGTTCGTCATCGCGGGGGTTCGTGTTCGGCGGTATCGACGCGCTCGAAGGCCCGCGCCGGCTCTGCCTTAAAGATCGTGAAGAGATACCGGAGCGAGGGGAGCAACACCACCATCCCTCCGGCGACGCCGATGAGGACGACGCGCAGCGTGGCGGTGGGCGCGGCCGCGCTCGCGATGGTGTGCACGCCCGGGATCATCGCGGGGAACTGCGCGAGTCCCCACCCCCAGACGATCCCACTCACCTGGATGACCGCCGCGGTGCGCGCGAGCCGATAGCGCCGCGCGACGAGGGCGCCGATCGCGGTCACCGCGGCCGCCCCCGTGACGAGTTGCAGCGCGATGGCCGCGGGGTTCGTGAGCAGGGCCTGGGTCGTCGCGGTCAACGTCTCACGTCCGAACCAGAGGCCGAGCGCGGCGAACCCCCCCACCGCGAGCGCGGCCCAGAGGGCCATCGCACGGAAATCCTCCGCGAGGCGCTGGTCCCGCACCTCGACGGTGAGGTAGACGGCGGCGAGGAAGGCGAAGACAGCGAGCCCGAGTCCCCCGATCGTCAGGGTGAAGGCCGACCACCAGGGCGTCACGAACCGCGTCGTGAAGTCCGCATCAGCCGGCACGGCCAACGCACCGGAGACCAACGCCCCCACGCACATCCCAAGGAGCACGGGGGTGATGGTGCTTGAGACGGCGAAGATCCGTCCCCACTGCCGCTGCACCGGGGAATCGGTGGCGTCGTAGGCGCGGAAGGTGAAGGCCGAGCCCCGCAGCACGATCCCGACCAGCATCAGGGTGAGCGGGATATGCAGCACGACCGAGAGATGCGCGAAGACCGGGGGGAAACAGGAGAAGAGGAGGACCACGACGAAGATGACCCAGACGTGATTCGCCTCCCAGATCGGGCCGATCCCCTCCGCGATCGCCGCGCGCTGGGCCGCGGCCCGTGGGCCACGGGCCAAGAGATCCCAGACGCCGGCGCCAAAGTCAGCCCCGCCCAACACGACGTAGGCGTTGACCGCGAGCATGATCAGCCCGGCGACGACGAGGGCGAGGATGGGGGCGTCCATCCTACGCGGGACGCACGCGGATGATCTGCGCCCAGAGGAGCCAGGCGACGATCACGCCGAGGAAGAGATAGAGCCCCGTGAAGATCGTGAAGGGGATCACGAGTCCGGGCATCGGCGTCACGGCATCAGCAGTGCGCATGAACCCGTGGATGATCCAGGGTTGACGCCCAACCTCGGTGACGACCCACCCCGCCTCGACGGCGATGAACCCCGCGGGGGTGAGCAACGCGAGGAAGGTAAGCAGTGGGCGATTGCGCGCGACCTCGCGCTTCCGCACCCAACAGACGATCACCCAGAGCGAGGCGAGCGCCATCAGGCTTCCGAGTCCGACCATGACCTGGAAGGCGCCATGCGTGATGGCGACCGGGGGCCACTCCGCACGCGGGAAGGCGTTGAGCCCACGCACCTCGGCGTCCGGGTCGCCGAAGGCGAGCACCGAGAGCATCCGTGGGACCGTGATCGCATACCGCGTGACGCCGGCGTCCTCGTCCGGGATGCCGCCGATCACGAGCGAAGCCCCGCGCGCCGTCTCGAAGTGTCCCTCCATGGCCGCGAGCTTCACCGGCTGCCACGTCGCGAGGAACTTGGCGCTGAGGTCCCCGCTCACCACTTGGAGGAGCGAGGCCGGCACCGCGACCATCAGGGCGACCTTGAGTGCGGCGCGATGGAATGCCGACGACGCGTCACGCCGCAGCATCCAGGCATGGATCCCCGCCACCGCGATCCCGGTGGTCGCGAAGGCCGCGAGGGTCATATGCAGCGACTGCGAGAAGGCCGCGGGATTGAGCATCGCCGCGATGGGGTCGATATCGACCGGCTTCCCATCGACGAGCCGGAACCCCGTCGGCGCATTCATCCAGGCGTTCGCGAAGACGACGAAGATCCCCGAGATGGTCCCGCTGACCGCCACCGCGACCCCGGCCCACCAGTGGGCGCGCGCGGACAGCTTGGTCCACCCGTACAGATAGATCCCGAGGAAGATCGCCTCGGTGAAGAAGGCGAATCCCTCGAGCGAGAAGGGCATCCCGATGATCGCCCCGGCGTATGCCATGAAGGCGGGCCAGAGGAGGCCCAGCTCGAACGAGAGCACCGTCCCGCTCACCGCCCCTACCGCGAAGAGGATCGCCGTCCCCTTGCTCCACCGCTTGGTGAGATCGAGCCAGACCGGGTCGCGCGTGCGGAGCCACTGCCGCTCGGAGAGCACCATCAGCAACGGCATCCCGATCCCGAGGACCGCGAAGATGATGTGGAACCCGAGCGACATCGCCATCTGGGCCCGGGCGGCGAGGAGATCACTCATGGCGGTCTCGTGAAGGGGAGGGGCTCAGGCGAAGTCGAGCGCGAGATCCAACGCGGGCGCCGAATGGGTGAGCGCGCCGACCGAGATGCGGTCGACGCCGGTCTCGGCGATGGCGCGCACCGTCTCGAGGGTGACGCCACCGGAGGCCTCCGTGAAGCAGCGTCCCTTGCAGGTGCGCACACTCTCGCGGAGGTCCTCGAGGGCCATGTTGTCGAGGAGCACCCCATGGGCACCGGCGGCGAGCGCCGCCTCCACCTGCTCGACGGTGTCGCACTCCACCTGCACGACCATCCCCTCGGGGGCGGCCTCGCGCGCACGCGCGACCGCGATCCGCACGTCCCCATCGCACGCGGCGAGATGGTTGTCCTTGATCAGCACCGCATCGGAGAGGTCGCGCCGATGGTTCGAGCCCCCACCGCAGCGCACCGCGTACTTCTCGAGGTCGCGCCATCCGGGCGTCGTCTTGCGGGTGTCGACGATCTCCACCGGCAGCCCCTGCACCGCCGCCACGTATCGCGCGGCGAGGGTCGCGACCCCGGAGAGGCGCTGTACGAAGTTGAGCGCGACGCGCTCCGCACTGAGGAGCGCGCGCGCCGGCCCCTCGATCGCCATCACCACGGTGCCCCGTGCCACGGCCTCCCCGTCGCGGACCTCGACCTCCACGCGCACCGCGGGGTCGATCTGCCGGAAGGCCTCGACCGCGAGCGCGAGGCCGGCGACCACGCCCGGCGTGCGCGCCACGAGCGCCGCCCCCGCCAGTCGATCCGTCGGCACCGTCGCGAGCGTCGTCACATCGGCGAAGGCGCGATCCTCCTCGAGCGCCGCGCGGACCAGCGCGGTCAGCGCGGCGGCCTCCAACGGGAAGGTCGGCGCCGTGGTCACGCTCACTCCCCCGGATCGACGCCCGGGGCCGACCACGCCGGCATCCCCCCGCCGATCGCGACCATCCGCTCGATCGCGAGGCGCGCCCGATCCGCGACCTCCACCGGCACCGTGATCCGATGCTGCCTCTGCTCGAGCGCCGCGATCACCGTGGGCAACGTCGTCACCTTCATGTACGCACAGGACGCCCGCTCATTCGCCGCGTGGAAGGTCTTGCCCGGATAGGCCTTCCGCAGCCGATGCAGGATCCCCACCTCGGTCGCGACGATGAACGTCTCCGACGCCGACTCGCTCGGCCGACGGATCATCCCCTCCGTCGAGAGGATGTGCACCCCCTCCGGGTCCACGTCGCCGGCGCTCACCGCCTCGACCACGCTCGTCGCGCATCCGCACTCCGGATGGATCAGGAACTCGGCATCTGGGTGCACGCTGCGCTGCAACCGGATGTTCTCGGGATCGATCCCCGCATGCACATGACACTCCCCCATCCAGACATGGAGGTTCTCGCGCCCCGTGAGGCGACGCACATGGGCGCCGAGGTACATGTCGGGGAGGAAGAGGATCTCCTGGTCGGCGGGGATCGACTGCACCACCTCCACGGCATTGCCCGAGGTGCAGCAGTAGTCGCTCTCCGCCTTCACCGCGGCCGTGGTGTTCACGTAGGCCACCACCACCGCGCCCGGATGCTCCGCCTTCCACGCCCGGAGCTGCTCGGCGGTGATCGTCTCGGCGAGGGAGCACCCCGCCGCGAGATCAGGGAGGAGCACCGTCTTCTCCGGCGAGAGGATCGCCGCGGTCTCCGCCATGAAGTGGACGCCACAGAAGACGATGGTCTGGGCGTCGGTCTTGGCGGCCTCCCGCGAGAGCCCGAGCGAGTCGCCGACGAAGTCGGCCACGTCCTGGATCTCCGGCCGCTCGTAGTTGTGCGCCAGGATCACGGCGCCCCGCTCGGCGGCGAGGGCGCGGATCCGGGCCTGGAGGACCTTCACATCAGCAGGGAAGACGGTGTCGACCATGGCGAATGATAGGGGCGGAGCTTCCCTCGACGAACCGCCCCCCGCGGGTCAGCGTTCCCGCCCGCCGGCCCACTCGATATGCCGCCCTTTCCAGGCGGCGACCGCCTTGGGGAAGTCCCGCCGGAAGTGCCCGCCCCGCGACTCCCGGCGGGCGAGGGCCGAGGCGACGATGAGCTGAGCGGTATCGACCATGTTGAGCTCCTCGGTCATCCCCGGCGCGAGGCGGGTCCGAATCCCGTCGAGGAGCCGCCGCGCCTTCCGGAGTCCCACCCCGTCACGGACGATCGCCGCATGCGCCCACATCACCCGGCGGATCTCGTCGGCGGCGACCTCGGCCGCGCCGCGGTCGTCGAGGAGGGAGACCGACCATCGTGCCACGCGTGGGAGGCGGGCGAGTGGCCGCTGGTTGATCGCATCCCGCGCCGCCCGCTCCGCGAAGACCAAGCCCTCGAGGAGCGAGTTCGACGCGAGCCGATTCGCCCCATGCACCCCGGTGCGTGAGACCTCGCCCACCGCATAGAGCCGGTCCAGCGTCGAGCGCCCCGCGAGATCGGTGACGATCCCCCCCATCATGTAGTGCGCCGCCGGCGTCACCGGGATCGGGTCGCGCCGCGGGTCGATCCCGCGCGCGAGGCAGAGTTGCAGGATCCCCGGGAAGCGCCGCGCGAAGCTCCGCTTCAGGGCACGCGCGTCGAGGAAGACGCGCCGCCCCGCCTGCTCCTGCCGGAAGATCTCGCGTGCGACCACATCACGCGGGGCCAGCTCGGCGAGCGCGTGCCGACGCGGCATGAAGCGCACGTCGCGATCGTTGATCAACAACGCCCCCTCGCCGCGCACCGCCTCGGAGACGAGCGCGAGGGGGTTCTCCGCGGTGTCGAGTGCGGTGGGGTGGAACTGCACGAACTCCATGTCGGCGAGCCTCGCGCCGGCGCGCCAGGCGATCGCGTAGCCGTCGCCGGTGGCCACGAGGGGGTTCGTCGTGTGCTTGTAGAGCTGCCCGCAGCCCCCCGTCGCGAGCACCGTGGCATCGGCGAGGATCTCGACCGCCCGTCCGGCGACGTTCGCTCGCACCCCGCAACACTGCCCACGCACGGTGATGAGGTCGAGCGCGCGCGCCGTCTCGAGCACCTGGATGTTGCCGCGCTCGGTCACACGATGGATCAACGCCCGAGCGACCTCGGCGCCGGTCTGATCCCCCTGCGCATGCACGATCCGCTTGCGCGAGTGCGCCGCCTCATGGCCCAAGGTGAAGCGGCCCGCGGCATCCATGTCGAACCGCGCCCCGGCGGAGGCGAGCTCGCGCACCCGGTCGGGGCCCTCGGCCACCAGGACCTCGACCGCCGCGGCGTCACAGAGCGCGGCGCCGGCGGCGAGGGTGTCGGTCTTGTGGAGCGCGGGGGAATCCCCCGCCCCGAGTGCGGCCGCGATCCCCCCCTGGGCCCACGCCGTCGCGGAGTCGCGCAGGGTGCGCTTGGTCAGGACGACGACGTCCCCGTGGTCCGAGCACCGCCAGGCCGTCTGCAGGCCGGCGATCCCCGAGCCGATCACCAGGAAGCGCGTACGGATCCGGTCAGCCATAGATGGAATCAAACAGGAAGGGTAGCTTTGCGCCCATGCCCCTCCCCCTCCTCCTGCAGACCCAGACCGCCGCCGAGCGGCTCGCGGCCGCCCAGGCCGGTCTCGACATCCCGATGGGCCAGCGCCTCATCGGACTCCTCGGCATCGCGACGATGCTCGGCATCGCCTGGCTGATGTCCTACGATCGGAGGTCGATCAACTGGCGTCTCGTCGCCACGGGGCTCGGACTCCAGGCCCTCTTCGGCTTCGTCGTGCTCAAGACGGATCTTGGTCGTCGGGTCTTCAGCGCGGTCGGGGATGCGATCACGTCCCTCCTCGGCTTCCAGGAGCAGGGGGCGCGTTTCGTCTTCGGGAACCTCGTGCAATCCGCGGTCCCGGTGACCGGCGAGGGCGCGGCCGCCGGCCTCGTCGCCCAGACCGGCGCCTTCTTCGCCTTCAACGTGCTCCCGACGATCATCTTCTTCTCCGCCCTGATGTCGGTGCTCTACTACCTCGGCATCATGCAGCTCATCGTGCAGGGGCTCGCCTGGGTCATGCAGCGCACGCTCGGGACCTCCGGCGCGGAGACGCTCTCGGCCTCGGGGAACATCTTCCTCGGACAGACCGAGGCCCCGTTGCTCATCAAGCCGTTCGTCGCGCGGATGACGCGCTCCGAACTCAACACCGTGATGATCGGCGGCTTCGCGACGGTCGCCGGCGGGGTGCTGGCCGCCTATGTGGGGATGCTCTCGGGGTCGTTCCCGGGGATCGCGGCGCATCTCCTCGCGGCGAGCGTGATGAACGCGCCGGCTGGGCTCATCCTCTCCAAGATCATCCTCCCGGAGACCGAGGTGCCTGAGACCCAGGCCGGGATGTCCAAGGCGGCGAGCGCGATGGCGACGGCGACCCCGGGTCCCGGGCGGTCGCGCTGGCGCATCGGCGGGCAGAGTGCGGAGGACGGGGTGATCGAGGCGGCGGCGAATGGCGCGGCGCAGGGCGTGCAGCTCGCGATCAACGTGGCCGCGATGATCATGGCGTTCGTCGCGCTGGTGGCGCTGCTCAATGCGCTCCTCGGCGGGTTGGGGGGGCTCGTCGGCCTCGACGGCCTGAGCGTGCAGTCCATCCTCGGCTTCGTCCTCCGCCCCCTCGCCTGGGTGATGGGGGTCCCGTGGGCCGACACCGCCTACGTCGGCAGCCTCATCGGGATCAAGGCGACGCTCAATGAGTTCGTCGCGTATGCGCAGTTCGCGGGGGACTTGGGCGCCGGGCAGGTGCTCGACCCGCGCAGCGCGGTGATCCTCACCTACGCCCTCCTGGGCTTCGCCAACTTCTCCTCGATCGCGATCCAGATCGGGGGGATCGGGGGGTTGGCACCGGACCGGAAGCGCGAGATCGCCTCGCTCGGGCTTCGGGCGATGGTGGCGGGGAACCTCGCCGCCTTCACCTCGGCCTCGATCGCCGGGATGTTGGCCTAGGGCCACCGCCGCCGCCCCTCCCAGACCCCGGGGCTCCCGGGGAGGGGGGGGGCGTTATCCGCTCTTGCGGGTTTCCCCCACACGCCCTATTGTCGCGCAGCCCTCTTTCCTATAAAGAGGGGGCTGGTCAGCGAGCGTCGACTGGGTCTCCGCGACCCTGCGCCGACGACCGCTCGCCTCCGAACCCCAGACAGGAGGAGCAGACAGTGTTCAATCTTCGCAGTGGCAGCCCAGGCCGCTGGGTCCGCCGAGCGATGCTCGCGATGGGGGTGTTCCTCCCGTCGTTGGCGGTCGCCCAAGGGCGGAGCGCGACGGTCGAAGGGACGGTCCGAGATGCCGCGAGCAATCGGCCGCTCGAGGGAGCCCAGGTCGTCGTCGTCGGGTCCCAGACCGGCGCGGTGACGAACGCCCAAGGGCAGTATCGGCTCGTGATCCCGAACGGGACCGGCACGGTGCAGCTCCGGGCCCGGAACATCGGGTACGCCCAACAGACCAAGTCCGTGACGCTGTCCGGCGAGGTGGCACGCGTCGAGTTCACCCTCTCGCAGTCCTCCCTCCAGCTCGACCAGGTGGTCGTGACGGGGTCGGGGCAGGCGACGCAGGTGAAGAAGCTCGGGAACACGGTCGCGATCGTGAAGCCCCCCGAGAACATGCCGATGACGGACGTCTCGAACGTCCTGCAGGGCCGCGAGCCCGGCCTCGTCGGCCTCCCCTCGGGTGGCCTCACCGGCGAGGGGACGAAGATCCGCATCCGCGGCAACGCCTCGCTCTCGCAGACCAACGAGCCGATCATCTTCGTCGACGGGATCCGCATCAACGCCGGGGGCGGTCAGGCGGCCAACGGCAACGTCGGCTCCTCGCGCCTCGATGACTTCGACCCTGCCTCGATCGAGCGCGTCGAGATCCTCAAGGGCGCGGCGGCCGCGACCCTCTACGGCACCGAGGCGTCGAACGG
>CAIVJV010000155.1 GCA_903906325.1 uncultured Gemmatimonadota bacterium | reverse complement strand
CGGGACGCTCAAGTCGCGCGCCTGCATCAAGGACGTGGGCCGCGTGCTCGGCTTCACCCCCGGGGAGACCGATGCGATCGCGAAGCTGATCCCGAACCAGCCGAACTTCTCGCTCACCGTGGCCGAGGCGATCGAGAAGGTCCCCGAGGTCCGGAAGCTCTACGAGCAGGACGAGCGGCATGCGCAGCTCTTCGACTTCGCCATCTCGCTCGAAGGGCTCTCGCGGCACGCCGGCGTCCACGCCGCGGGGATCGTCATCGCGCCGGGGCCGCTCGACGACTATGTGCCCGTCTGCACCGCGGAGTCCAAGGGGAGTGGCGGGGGCAGCGAGGAGCGCGTCGTCGTCACGCAGTACGACATGGTCGCGCTCGAGAAGGCCGGGATGCTCAAGATGGACTTCCTGGGCCTCACGACCCTCACGATCCTCACCGACGCGGTGCGCGCGATCCAGGAGCGGCGCGGGGTCGTGATCGACCTCGACGCCCTCCCACTCGACGACGAGGCCACCTACCGGATGCTCCGTGCGGGGCGCACCGCCGGCGTCTTCCAGTTCGAATCCCCGCTCGCGACCGACATGGTGCGCGCGATGCGCGCCGACCGCTTCGACGACCTCGTCGCCTCCAACGCGCTGATGCGGCCCGGCCCGCTCGACGCGGGGATGCACAAGGTCTATCAGCGCCGCAAGAAGGGGGAGGAACCGGTCGCCTACCAGCTCCCCGAGCTCGAGGAGATCCTCGCCCCCACCTATGGCGTCATCACCTACCAGGAGCAGGTGATGCGGATCGCGCAGCGGCTCGCGGGGATCTCCCTCGCCGAAGCCGATGTGCTCCGCAAAGCCGTGGGTAAGAAGGACGCCGAGCTCATCAAGCAGGAGCTCGGGAAGTTCACCACGAAGGCCGTCGCCAACGGCTTCCCCGCCAAGGTGATCGACGACATCGCCGGGCAGATCGAGACCTTCGGGCGGTACGGCTTCAACAAGTCGCACTCGGTCGCGTACTCGATCCTCTCCTACCACACCGCCTACCTCAAGGCGCACTACGCCCCCGAGTTCATGGCGGCGGTGCTCTCGGCCTGTATCGGCGACACCGACGCGGTGGTGAAGTACATCAACGAGGCGCGCGACCTGGGCCTCGAGATCCTCCCCCCCGACGTGAACGAATCGGGGTGGAAGTTCACCGTCATCTCCGACACGAAGATCCGCTTCGGGCTCGGCGCGATCCGCAACGTCGGCCACTCCGCGGTGGAGTCGATCCTCGCGGCGCGCGCCGAGAAGCCCTTCACCTCGCTCTACGACCTCTGCGAACGGATCGACCTCCGCACCTGCAACAAGCGCGTGCTCGAGGCGCTCATCCACGCCGGGGCCCTCGATGGGCTCGGTGGACATCGCGCGCAGTACATCGCCGCGCTCGACGGGGCGATCCAATCGGCCTCCCTCGCGCAGGCCGAGATCGCCACCGGTCAGGGCTCGCTCTTCGGCGACCTCGGGGACGCGCCGGCTGATGGGGCCTCCAAGGCCCCGCTGCTCCCGGTCCTGCCGAACATCCCGCCGCTCTCGGAGTCGGCGCGCCTCACCCAGGAGAAGGCGATCCTCGGCTTCTACATCTCCGGGCACCCCCTCGCGCCCTTCCGCGCCGAATGCGAGTTGCTCGCCTCGCACACCGTCGCGCAGCTCGGGGCCTGGACCTCGGAGGCGATCACCCTCGCCGGCGTGATCACCGCGATCAAGCGCCAGGTGAGCAAGAAGTCCGGGAACGAGTTCGCGCGGCTCACGGTGGAGGACTTCGCCGGATCGGCCGAGCTCCTCGTCTTCCCCGAGGCCTGGGCCGCGATCGGGGACCGGGTGCAGGTCGATGTCCCCGTGTTGATCAGCGGGGGCTACTCGCGCCGCGACCAGGACGCGGAGAACCCCACCTTCATCGTCGAGAAGATCACCCGCCTCGCGGAGCTCCGGGCCACCGGGCAGTTCGCGATCGCCCTGGAACTCGACGCCGAGGTGGGGCTCCCCGCCGACGTGGTGCGCGATGTGCGCGCCGTGGCGGAGGCCCATCCCGGGGCGGCCCCCCTGGAGCTACGTTGGAAGGGGCGAGACGGGCTCCCTGCCCGCCTGCGCTCGACCTCCCTCAAGGTGGCTGCGGCCGGCCCCGCGTTGGGAGAACTGCGCGCCCTGCTCGGGGACGAGCGGGTGCGCCTCGTCCGTGGAGGCTGATCATGGGAACCTCGGTCCTCGAATTCGAGAAGCCGATCGCCGAGCTGGAGCGCCAGATCCAGGAGCTCCGCGAGAAGGCGGACGCGCAGAAGCTCGACCTCTCGGCGGAGATCACCCCGCTGCAGGCGCGCCTCGGCGAGCTCCGACGCGACACGTATAGGAACCTCACGCCGCTCCAGCGCGTGCAGGTGGCCCGCTCCTCGCGCCGCCCCTTCACCCTGGACTACATCCGTCTCGCCTTCAGCGACTTCATCGAGCTGCACGGCGACCGCGCCTTCCGCGACGATCCCTCGATCGTCGGTGGGTGGGCTCGGCTCGACGGCGAGACGGTGATGATCATCGGACAGCAGCGGGGCCGCGACACCAAGGAGAACATCCATCGCAACTTCGGGATGCCGCACCCCGAGGGGTATCGCAAGGCGCTGCGCCTCCTGAAGCTCGCCGAGAAGTTCCAGGTCCCCGTCCTCACCTTCATCGATACGCCGGGGGCCTGGGCCGGGCTCGGCGCGGAGGAGCGCGGCCAGTCGGAGGCGATCGCCCGCAACCTCCTCGAGATGAGCCAGCTCACGGTCCCCATCATCGCGACGGTGATCGGCGAAGGGGGCTCGGGTGGCGCCCTCGCGCTGGGGGTGGCGGATCGCGTGTTGATGCTCGAGCACTCCGTCTACTCGGTGATCACGGTGGAGGGATGTGCCGCGATCCTCTGGAAGGACGGCAAGAGCCCCGAGATGCGCGAGAAGGCCGCGAGCTCGTTGCGCATCACCTCGCCGGAGCTCTTGGCGCTCAAGGTGATCGATGAGGTGATCCCCGAGCCCCCGGGCGGCGCCCATGCCGACCACGAGGCCACGGCCCGCGCGGTGCACGATGTGATCCTCCGGCATCTCGAGGAGCTCAAGCGACTCAAGCCCGACAAGCTCGTCCGGAAGCGGCGCGAGAAGTACCTCACGATGGGGAGCTTCACGACGTGACCGTGGCGGTGGCGACCCATCTGGTCGAGGTCGAGTTCAAGGGGCATCGTCGGGCCTTCTACACGTGGGCGGGAGAGACGGCGCCCGCGCCGCGCACCGCCGTGATCGTGCCGGTGGAACGTGGTGAGGACTTCGCGCGCGTGCACACCACCGGCGAGCTCGCCGAGCAGCGCAAGGCGGGGACCACGCACGGCAAGGCCTCGCCGGAGACGCTGCCCGCGATCCTCCGCGTCGCCACCCCCAAGGAGATCGACACCGCGGTCCGACTCCGCGCCGATGAGGATGCGGTCCGCCGAGCCGCGATCGAGCTCGTGCGGGAGCTGAAGCTCGACATGAAGATCTCCGACACCGAGTGGCAGTGGGACCGGCGTCGGCTCACGATCTACTTCACCGCCGAGGAGCGTGTGGACTTCCGCGACCTCGTCCGGAAGATGGAGCGGCGCTTCTCCACCCGGGTGCACATGTGGCATATCGGGGTGCGCGATGAGGCCAGGCGCCTCGATGGGGTGGGCCGGTGTGGGCGTCCCTTCTGCTCGAGCACCTGGCTCCCCGAGCTCCGTCCGGTGAAGTCGAGCGCGGCCAAGGATCAGCGCCTCTCCACCCTCAATCCCGCGCAGATCTCCGGCACCTGTGGCCGGCTCATGTGCTGCCTGCGCTACGAGCATGAGTTCTACGTGCAGCAGCGGAAACGCTTCCCCAAGGAGGGGAAACTCCTCACGACGGCGGTCGGCGAGGAGAAGGTCGTCTCCAACGACATCTTCCGTGAGCGCGTGACCCTGCGCAATGCGGCGGGGGAGTACCGCACGATCGCCCTCGCGCTGCTCAAGCATGAGCTCGGCGAAGGCCCGATGCCGGAGCCGGACGAGGTCCCCGAGGACGGGGGGGACGACCACGAGGAGGAACGCCTCCCGATGGTCCCGCTCGCGCGAGCGACGCCCAGGCCGGCGGCCCCACCCCGCCAGCCGCCCCGCCAGTCGTCTGCGGCCGAGCGTCCGCGCGCCGCCGCGCCGACCCCTGACCCGCCGGACCGACCGGCCACGGAGAAGCCGGACGACGCTCGTCGCCCGAAGCGCCGCCGTGGGCGCCGTGGTGGCCGCCGCGGCCGCGGCGATACCACCTCGGGCGGCGACACCCCTACCTCCTGACCGCCCCGATGTCCCCGTTCTTCATCACCTGCGCGATCGATTACGCCAACGGCGATCCGCACCTCGGCCACGCCCTCGAGAAGATCGGGGCCGACGCCATCGCCCGTGCCCATCGCCAGCTGGGCGATGACGTCTGGTTCCTCATCGGGATGGACGAGCATGGCCAGAAGGTCGCGCAGACCGCCGAGGCCGCGGGCGTCGCCCCCCAGCAGTTCGTCGATGGCGTCGCCGAGCGCTTCGTCCGCACCTGGCAGACCCTCGCGATCTCGCATGACCAGTTCATGCGGACCTCGCACGCCGCGCATCACGCCGCGGTGACCGACCTCCTGGAGCGGATCTTCACGCACACCCCGGATGCCTTCTACGAGCGCTCGTACACCGGGCAGTACTGTGTGGGATGTGAGAGCTTCAAACAGGCCGCCGACCTGCACGAGGGGCGGTGCGCGCTGCACCCGACCCGTACGCTCGAGGACGTCACCGAGCGCAACTGGTTCTTCCGTCTCTCGGCCTACACCAAGCCCCTCACGGCCCACTTCGCCGCGCACCCCGAGTTCCTCCAGCCCGCGCATCGTCGCAACGAGATCCTCGCGTTGCTCGACCAGGGCCTCGAGGACATCTCCGCGAGCCGCGCGCGGATCGCCTGGGGGGTCCCTTTCCCGCGGCCGATCGCGACGGGCGAGACCCAGACCACCTACGTGTGGTTCGACGCGCTCCCGAATTATTGGACCGCGCAGTTCTTCCCAGGCTCACGGGCCCCCTGGCCCGCCACCGTGCACGTGGTCGGCAAGGACATCACGCGCTTCCACACCGTGATCTGGCCCGCGATGCTGATGGCCGCGGGGCTCCCCCTCCCCGCGCAGGTCTGGGCGCATGGGTTCATCACCCTGGGCGGCGAGCGGTTCTCCAAGTCGGCGGGGGTGAAGCTCGAGCTCTCGGAGGCGATCACGCGCTTCGGTCCGGATGCCTTCCGCTACTACCTGCTCCGTGACATCCCCTTCGACGGGGACGGCGCCTTCTCCTGGGAGCGCTTCGAGGCGGTCTATACCGCCGAGCTCGCCAACGGCCTCGGGAACCTCGCGAGCCGCACCACGGCGATGGTCGAGAAGTACTGCGAGGGGATCGTCCCCGCCGGGGCGCGCACGGCGGACGACGCCGCCGACCTGGCCGATTACGCCGAGGCGCGGACGGCGCTCGACGGGTCGCGGGGGTATCCCCTCCACGAGGCCCTCGACGCGATCGTCCGGACGATCGGCCGGGCCAACCAGGCGATCCAGGACGCCAAGCCCTGGGTCCTCGCCAAGGACCCGGCGCAGCGCCCCGAGCTCGAGCGCGTCCTCGCCTCCCTCGTGCGCCAGCTGGCCCGCCAAGCCGTCTATCTCGCCCCGTTCATGCCGGGGAAGGCCGAGGCCCTCTGGAGCGCCCTGGGAGGCCCGGGGAGCGCCGCGGCGACCCCCTTCGCGGCCGCCGACGCGATCGACTGCACCGGCTGGCGCGTGACCAAGGGGGAAGGGCTCTTCCCCCGGCCCGAGCCCCCCACCGCCGCCGGCTAACGGCCGCGGCGAGAAGGCCGCGGCGAGAAGGCCGCGGCTAGAAGGCCACCTTCGGCGTCTCGCGCGCGGCCTCCGACTCGACCTCGAAGTACTCGCGGGCCGCCGCCCCGGCGAGCCCCGCGACCATCACCGCCGGGAAGCGCCGGATGTACGTGTTGTACTCCCGCACCACGGTGTTGTAATCGGTGCGCGAGACCGCGATCCGGTTCTCCGTCCCCGAAAGCTCATCCTGCAGGCGCAGGAAGTTCTGGTCGCTCTTGAGCTGCGGGTAGTTCTCGGCGATCGCGAGCAGACGCCCGAGCGCCCCCGTCATCGCGTCGTTCGCGCGAGCCATCTCGCCGACGTTCCCACCGCGCACCGCCCCCGCGAGCCCCGCCCGCGCCTGGGCGACCTCGGTGAAGATCGTCATCTCCTGCTTCGCGAACCCCTTCACCGTCTCGACGAGGTTCGGCACCAGGTCGGCGCGGCGCTGCAGCTGCACCTCGATCTGCTGCTTGGCCGCGGCCGCGGCCTCGTCCTTGGTCTGGATGGAGTTGTAGGCGCTCACACCGAAGAGCGCGAGGAGGGCGACGACGCCGAGGAGGATCAGAGGGAGTTTCTTCATGGTCAGGAATCAGGGTGGAGGGGTCAGGTATCAGAAACGGCGTGCGTCAACCGATCGACATGCGCCACGAACCGCTCGATCCCCTGATGATACCCCGTCAGGACCGCATCGGCCTCACCGTGGGGGATGACCGCGGCGCCGGTGGCATGGCCGAGGACACGGAGGAAGGGGGCGGCGTCGAAATCGGCGCGGGCGGCGGCCTGGCGCACGACCTCGGTCGGGTCTGCGGGGATCCGCTCGCCCTGCAGCCGGAGCAACGTCCGGAACAGGACCAGCACCCCGGACTTGGTCGCGGCGAGGAGTTGGAGTTCGCGCGTGGCATCGCCGTCGGCGGCGAGGATCCCCTGCCGGATCGCGAGGAGCTTCCCCATCGCCTCGAACTCGAGCTGATGTCGGAGATGGGCGCGGTCCACCGGACCCGCGGCGGCCGGGAGCGCGCCAGCGAGCACCTCATGCCGATCGAGGATATCGGCGACCTCCATCGCGAAGATGTCGCGACTCGCGCGCCACTCTCCCTCGGTCATGATCAGCGGCGCGGGGTGGCCCGCCGCGATCCAGTCGTGCGTGGTCCGAGCGGCCAAGCGCAGGGCGGCCGGGGTGAGGGCCCGCACCAAGACGAGGATGTTCCGCGCGCCCGACGGGACCGCCCCACCAGGGGAGGCCGTGCCAGAGGGACGCGCCGCCGAGCCGTACAGCACCACGGCCACCAACTCGGCGCCGAGCGCACCCTGGAGCCGCTGGGTCAATTGGTCCTGTGTCATGGTCACCTTGGCCATCGTCAGAATCTCCCGCTCGAGCCGCCACCAGAGAAGCCACCCCCACCGCCGAATCCGCCGAACCCCCCCCCACCGAAGCCACCCCCGCCCATCGGGAAGGGGAGGACCACCATCCCCCCGCGGCCTCGCCGACGCCCCATCCCGTTCAGGACCACCCAGAGGATGAAGAAGAGCACAGGCCAGGGGAACCGACGCCCCTCGTCGCGCGATCGCCGCGGCGGGACCAACGCGGAATCGAGCGCGAACCCGAACTCCGCCGCGTACCGCTCGGCGAGTCGGGCCGTGATCAGGGTGAGGGCCGGCCCGTAGGCGCCCTCCCGGAGCTGCGGGGTGGCCTCCCGACGGATATCCCCAGCCACGGCATCCGGGAGGAACCCCTCCGCCCCCTGCCCCACCTGGATGCTGATATGCCCACTCCCGTCCTGGCTCGTCTCCCGCGGGACGAGCAGCACCACCACGCCGGCGTTGCGAGCGCGGTCCCCGACGGCCGTGGCCGCCCCGACCCCCCACTCGCGCCCGATGGCGAGCGCCACATCCCCCACCTCGCGCCCTGCGAGATCGGGAAGGGTGACCACCGCGATCTCCCCGCGGGAGCCGGCAAGGACCTGTTCGATGAGCTGCGTGATCCGCGCCTCATCCTCGGTGGCGATCACCTTCGCGAAGTCGCTCACTCGGCCCGTGGGCCGTGGGATCGAGGGGGGCGATTGCGCGACCACGGCCACGACCGGAGCGCCGACCGCCAGCACGACGACGCTCAGCCACGCCGCCATCTGGCGACGGACCTGCACAGCGCGGTGAACCAGGCGGGGGGCCATCCCTACAACCTAACGGGGTCGCCTCGGCCGGTCGGTCGCGGAGCGCGTATAGACGCTGATCGCCCCATTGGGCGCACGATTCCCGTACTCCACCCGGGCCTCCGACGGCGAGAGCACCGCGAAGAAGTAGACGTCGGTCGGGAGGATGAACGCACTCGGCCCGAGGACCTGCCCATCGAGCACCCAGGTCATGCACTCCCCCGTGCGCGTGTTCCGCACGCAATCATCGATCCGCCGCGGGAGGATCAGACTCGGCGTCCCCAACGAGCGGAGGAGCTGCATCATGTCGGCGGCGCGCGGAGCGAGTTGCGCCACGCGCTCGGGCTCGTAGACCTGCCACCCCCGGCGGTAGGCGTCACTGAGTCGCTTCTCGTTGAGCGTCGCCATCCCGCTCACGGTCACGGCGTCGAGGGCGGTGGCCACCTCGGTCATGAGGAGTTCCACATCGACCGAATCCCGGCGGCCGATCCGCGCCTCGCCGGTGCGCACCACCTCGTACCCGAGCCGGCGCGCCTGCACATAGACACTCCCCTCGGGCACCCGGCGCAACCGCAGGATGAAGTGCCCGAGCGAGTCACTCAGCGTGGAGCCGAGGACGTCGTTCAGGGAATCCCGGACGGTGACCTGAGCCTCTGGGAT
>CAIVJV010000154.1 GCA_903906325.1 uncultured Gemmatimonadota bacterium | reverse complement strand
GATCGTGCACCGCGCGGAATCGACCGATGCGTCGACGCGGCCGCTGGCCATGGGCCCGCTCGCCGGCGTCCCCGTCGCCATCAAGGACAATCTCGCGACGCGAACCCTCCCCACCGGGTGTGGCTCTAGGATCCTGGAGCCACACCCGGTGGGGAGGGTTCGCGTCGCGAGATTGTCCTTGATGGCGACGGGGACGCCGGCGAGCGGGCCCATGGCCAGCGGCCGCGTCGAGCTATCGGTCGCTTCCGCGCGGTGCACGATCGCGTTGAGCCCATCGGCACCGGCGTGCGTCTCCTCGATGCGGGCGAGCGCTGCAGCGAGCACCTCACTGGCCTGGGCGCGCCCTTCGCGCACGGCGGCGCCCAGCTGTGCGGCGCCCTGATCGAGCAGGGTGCGGCTCATGCGCCCTCCCCCGCATCCTCATGGGTCGCGAGCCGCGGCACGAGGAAGAACCCCTCACGCATCTGCGGTGCGAACTCGGCGGGGGGCCGCGAGAGCGGGACCGGCGCGATGACATCGGGTCGGAGCGCCATCCCCGCGCGCGCGGCCTCCGCCTCCGCCGCAGCGCCGGTCGACGGGACCTGCTGCAACGCCGCCATGTGTCCGAGGATGGCGTTGAGCTGGGCCACGTACGAGGCGACCTGATCCTCGGGGAGGCTCAGGCGCGCGAGCGCCGCGACGTGCCGCACATCATCCGGAGTCACACTCATCACTCGAATCCTCGCTCAAGTCCGGCGAACGCGATCACCAACCGCTTCCGCCCGATGCCCTCGTCATCGAAATCGACCGTCACCTTCGCATCGCGGCCACTCCCCGAGAGCTCCGCGATGGTGCCGGATCCGAAGCGCCCATGCCGCACGCGCTCCCCCGGCACGAACCGTGGGAGGTCCTGTGAGGGGGCCTCCTCAGGCTCGAACTCCACCTGCGACCCCACCCGCGGGGTCCATGCCGGCGTACGCCCGCGCCCGACGGGGCGTTCCCGACCCTCGCCACGCGCACCGCGCGCCGCGCCCACACCGCCGCCGAGGTAGGGGGAGGTGAGGCGCGCCGAGCCTCGGGCACGCACGGTGGGCTGCTTGGTGTAGCACGCGGCCACCCCGCCTCGGAGGAAGCTCGAGAGCGTGCCGGGCAGGAGCTCGCCGTTCCGGCGCCGTTGGTGGGCCCAGGAGAGTTGCAGGCGGTCGCCCGCCCGCGTGATCGCGACGTAGAGCAACCGCCGCTCCTCCTCGAGGGCCTCGGGGTCCTCGATTGTCCGAAAGAGGGGGAAGAGCCCGTCCTCCATCCCTGCGACGCAGACCATCGGGAACTCGAGCCCCTTCGCGGTGTGGACGGTCATCATCGTGACCGCATCGGCGTCGGGCCCGAGCTGGTCGAGCCCTGTGACCAGGGTCTCACGCTGGAGGAAGTGGTCGAGCGGCCGGAGCCCGACCTCGCCCCCATCCTCGATCACCGTCTCCGCCGCAGAGGTCACGAGTTCGCGGACGTTGTCGAGCCGCTCGAGCCCCTCAGGCCCCTCGGCGCGGAGCGCCTCGTCGAACCCCGTCGCCTGGATCACCTCGAGCAGCAGACGATCGACCCCGGCGTCGGCGGCGAGGGCGCGGACGCGGTCGACGATCGCGACCATCTGGGTGAGGGCCCCACGCGTGGCCGGACGCACCCCGGGCATCGATTCGATCCGACGCGACTGCTCGAGCAACGAGTGTCCGTTGGTCCGCGCCTCGGCGGCAAGGAGCTCGAGCGTCGTCTCCCCCACCCCACGCTTGGGGGCCGTGATCGCGCGCCGGAAGGCCTCGTCATCGGCGGGATTGGCGACGAGCCGCAACCAGGCGACAAGGTCCTTGATCTCTCGGCGGTCATAGAAGCGCACGGCGCCGACGAGCCGGTACGGGATCGCCGCCGTGCGCAGCGCCTCTTCCATCGCGCGGCTCTGCGCATTGGTGCGATAGAGGATCGCGCACTCGCGCCAGGGGCCACGCGCCCGCTGCCACTGCTGGCAGGCCGCGACCACGGCCTCGGCTTCGTCGCGATCGTCGGCGGCCTCGACCAGCGTGACGGGGTCACCGCCGAGGCGGGTGGTGCGGAGGGTCTTGCCGCGCCGCCCCTCGTTCATCGAGATCACGGCGTTGGCGAGCTCGAGGATCGGCGCGGTGGAGCGGTAGTTCTCCTCGAGCCGGACGACGCGGGCCGAGGGGAAGTCGCGCTCGAAGTCGAGGATGTTGCGGATGTCGGCACCGCGCCAGCCGTAGATGGCCTGGTCGTCGTCACCGACGACGGCGAGGTTGCCGTGCCCCCCCGCGATCACCCGCACGAACTCGTACTGGGCGCGGTTGGTGTCCTGGTACTCATCGACGAGCACCTGCTGGAAGCGCGCCGCGACGGACTGGCGGATCTGCTCCGATTCGCGGAGGATCCGCACCGGGAGGGTGAGCAGGTCGTCGAAGCTCACCGCGTTCGCGCTCCGTAGCGCCCCCTCGAGCTCGCGGTACACCTTGGCCGCGGCCTCGGCGAGCGGGGTCCGACCGAGTCGCTCGTACTCCAGCGGATCGACGAGGGCGTTCTTCGCCGAGGAGATCTCGGCGAGGATCGCCTTCGGGGTGAACACCTTGTGGCTGATGCGGAGGCGCTCCATCTCGCGTTTCACGACCGCGAGGGTGTCATCCTCGTCGTAGATCGTGTACGTCGGGGTGCGCCCGACGCGATCGGCGTGGCGACGGAGCATCCGCGCGCCGATCCCGTGGAAGGTGCCGATCCACATCCCCACCGGGTCGTGCCCGAGGAGGCGCCCGATACGCTCGCGCATCTCTCCCGCCGCCTTGTTGGTGAAGGTGACGGCGAGGATCGAGGCGGGCGTGACGCCGTGGTGCTCGATCAGCCGGGCGATGCGGGTGGTGAGGACGCGGGTCTTCCCCGACCCGGCCCCCGCGACGACGAGGAGCGGCCCGCCGTGATGTTCGACCGCCGCCTGCTGGGCGGGATTGAGACCGTGGCTCACCCGAGGCGATCGGCGCCCACCCAGGGGCGCAGGGCCTCCGGCACCACCACGCTCCCATCGGGCTGCTGATAGTGCTCGAGGATCGCGGCGAAGATCCTTGGGAAGGCGAGGCCGGAGCCGTTCAGCGTGTAGACGAAGCGCGGCTTCTCCCCCGGCGCGGGACGGAAGCGGATGTTCGCTCGACGCGCCTGGAAGTCGGTGAAGAGCGAACAGGAGGAGACCTCGAGCCACTTCCCGACCCCCGGGGCGAAGACCTCGAGGTCGTAGGTCTTGGCGCTCCCGAAGCCCGTATCACCCGCCGCGAGCAACACCACGCGGTACGGGAGCCCCAGCCGCTGCAACACCGATTCCGCGTGCCCGAGCAGGAGCGCGAGTTGCGCCTCGCCGTCCTCCGGGACGCAGTAGCGGACGAGTTCGACCTTGTCGAACTCATGGACGCGCAGCACGCCTCGCGTGTCCTTGCCCGCCGATCCCGCCTCGCGGCGGAAGCAGGGACTATACGCGCAGAACGCCTTGGGCAGGTCCTCCGCGGCGAGGATCTCGTCGCGATAGAGGTTCGTGACGGGGACCTCCGCCGTGGGAATGAGGAAGAGCTCCTTCTCCTCGAGGGCGTACATGTCGTCCTCGAATTTCGGGAGCTGCCCCGTCCCGACCATCGAGGACCGATTCACGACCACCGGGACCCAGCACTCCTCGTAGCCGAACTCCCCACTGTGGAGATCGAGCATCGCGTTCATGAAGGCGCGGATCATCCGCGCCCCGGCCCCGCGATAGACGACGAAACCCGAGCCCGAGATCTTGGCCCCGCGCTCCAGGTCGAGGAGTCCCAACGCCGTCCCCACCTCCCAGTGCGGCGCGATCCCCTCCGGCGCGCGCGGGGTACCCCAGCTTCGGACGACGACGTTGGCGGACTCATCGCCCGCCGGCACATCGGGCAACGGGACGTTCGGGACACCGAGGAGGAGCTCGTCGAGGCGCGCCTCGGTGGGAGCCAGCGTCGCCTCGAGGGCCGCGATCGCCTCGCCGAGCTCGCGCGCCTCGGCCATCTCCACCGACGCGTCCTCGCCCCCCTTCTTCTTCTTGCCGACGACCTGCGTGAGCGCGTTGCGCTTCGCCTTCTGCTCCTCGACGGCCTGGATCGTCTGCCGCCGCGTCCGATCGAGCGCCACGGCCTCATCGATCACCGGCCCGTAGACGTCGAGCTTGCCGCGCCGTCGCATCGCGTCCCGGAGGGCCTCGGCCTGGTCCCGGATCATCCGGAGGTCATGCATCGGTCAGTACTCCGGGAGCCCCGAGACGAACGACCGGAAGCCGCAGTTCGGATTGATCCGCGCACTGAGGATCGCCCGACGACCGATCGGGTCGATCGAATCGACGACGAACTTGGCGTAGAGGTCGGCCGACTGACTGTACTGGCAGGAGAGGGAGTTGATCTTGACGAGGAAGACGCCGCCGGGGTTCACCAGGAGCGTAGTGTCGGGGAGCCACCCGGTCTGCGGCGCCTCGAGCACCTGGCTGTACGGGAGCGACGCGCGCTGCATGGCGACGACCCGCGAGCCGATGAGGGGCTGGACGATCTTGCTCACCGGGATCACGGCCAACCGCCCGTCCCGATCGATGTCGACGGCGAAGTCGAACGAGCCGGCGGCATCGAGCTGGGACGGGGAGGCCGTCGTCACGATGACGGCCGAGGGATAGGTCGCCGAGGTCCCCGTCACCGCCCACAGCTCGAAGCTCCGGTCGATGTTGGGGAACTGCGCCTGCAGTCGGAAGGGGTCGTCGCACGCGGTGAGACCTCCACCGACCAGGGCGGCGACGAGGAGGGGGATCAGGGCGCGGCGGCGGCGCGCGGAGGCAGGCATCGACACAGGGAGGAAGCTAGCGGAACCGGCGTGGGGATGCCACGCGAAACTGCTTGACTTCGGGGGGGGCGCAGGTATGCTTGAGCGCATCCCATCCACCGACCGCCGATGCCCTCCATTCACGTCCTCGTCGCCGACGACGAGCCGCACATCGGCCGGATCATCAAGACCAAGCTCGAGCAGGGCCCGTTCACCGTCACGTTGGCCTACGATGGCGTGGAGGCGGTGGAGACGTTGGAACGGGACACCTCGGTGGGGGTGGTGATCCTCGACCTGATGATGCCGCGGCTCGGGGGGATCGCCGTCCTGGATCGGATGCGTGGCGATGCCCGGTGGGCGACCCTCCCCTGCCTCGTGCTCACCGCCGCGGGTCAAGATCATCAGGAGCTCGAGGCGCG
>CAIVJV010000153.1 GCA_903906325.1 uncultured Gemmatimonadota bacterium | reverse complement strand
GGGCGGGGCGCTCGGTCACCGATACCTCGTATGCGAGCTGGTTCACCGTACGGGCCGACTCGAGCGTGGTGCTGCGCGCAGCGCGCTCCGACGACGCGGGGCGCACCTGGCAGCCGGCGGTCACCGCGGATTCGGTCGATGTGGGCCGTACGGGGTGCGCGCGCCCCGCGCCCTTCCTCGCCGTGGATTCCCTCAACGGTTACCTGCACCTCACCTATCACCTCGTGGCGCGCGAGGGGGCGGGGCTCTTCTTCACGCATGTGATGGACGCGGGGATGCTCTTCCACGAGCCGGTGCCGATCGTCTACGGCAAACGCCCCTCGGTCACCGCCGTCGCCTCGCGCGGTGACACGGTGGTGGTGGTCTATGAGGATCCGAACAGTCGGGTGCCACGGCTCGGGATCGCCGTCTCGCGGCTCCAGGGGCACATCTTCGAAGGGCGGATGCCCGCCTCGGACGAGGTGGGGGAGTCGCGCCGTCCCCTCGTGGCGCTGCGTGGTGACCGGGTCGTGATCGCGTGGGACGCCTCGGAGCGGGGTGGGCGTGTGCCGCGTGTGATGGTGCGCGAGGGGCGCATCCGGTGGGGCGACCTGTGACGGGGCGGGCCGTATGACGCGCATCTTCGGCGTCCATCCGGCGGACGACGGTGGGCTCCCGATGGCGGTGCGTCGCGCCGCCGATGCCGGCGCGCGCGCCCTGCAGTGCTTCACCGCGCCCCCGACGTACTACAACGAGAAGGTGGGCCTCACGGCCACGAAGGCCGCCGCGATCCACGCCGCGCTCGATGCGGTGGGGATCGCGCGGCGGCATGTGCTCGTGCACGCCGCCTATGTGCTCAACACCGCCTCCCCTGAGGAGGCCAAGGCGCTCCGGGCGCGCGGGGGGCTCGCCAAGGAGCTCGAGCGCTCCACCGCCCTGGAGGCGCTGGGCTGCTGCTTCCACCCCGGCTCCGCGGGCGATGGCGACCCGACGGACGCCGCGGTGCGCGTGGGGCTCGCCATCCGCCACGCCCTGGAGACGGTGCCCGAGCGCGCCGCGGGGACGCGGGTGCTGATCGAGAACACCGCGGGGGCGGGGCGCACGATGGGGCGGACCCCCGAGGAGATCGCCCTCATGCTCGCCCAGGTGCCGCCGGCGCTCCGGCATCGCACCGGCTACGGGCTCGACACCTGCCACCTCCACGCGGCGGGGCATGATCTCACCTCTTCCCCCGAGGCGCTGCGGGCCACCCTCGACCGATTCGAGCAGGTGATCGGGGAGCGTCCCGCCTTCCTCCACCTGAACGACAGTCAGCATCCCGCCGGGTCGAACAAGGATCGCCACGCGCTGATCGGGGAGGGGACGATCGGGGTCGCACCCTTCGCCTGGCTGCTCGCCGACGGGCGCACCGAGGGGATCCCGCTCATCCTCGAGACCCCTGCCGAGCGGGCCCAGGTGGTGGAGGACGACCCGACTGCCGACCCCGCCGACCGGCGGATGGTCGCCCTCCTCGAGGGACTCCGCTTGGGGTGAGGGCTATTGCGCGGGAGAGCGAGGCCCTTACTTTCGAGGCAGATCGCGCACGTGCTCGACCGGGCGCAGCACGCGATCATCACAATCATCGAGAGGAACACTCGAATGGCTGCCAAGAAGAAGAAGGCTGCGAAGAAGCCGGCGAAGAAGGCCGCGAAGAAGCCGGCGAAGAAGGCCGTGAAGAAGGCGAAGACCAAGCGGAAGCCGAACGCCGCCTTCATGAAGCCGGTGACCCCGAACGAGAAGCTCGCCGCCGTCGTGGGCGCCTCGCCGCTCCCGCGCACCGAGCTCACCAAGAAGCTCTGGGCCTACATCAAGAAGAATGGCCTCCAGGACAAGAAGAACCGCCGCATGATCAACGCCGACGACAAGCTCAAGGTCGTCTTCGGCGGCAAGGGTCAGGTGTCGATGTTCGACATGACCAAGCTCGTCTCGAAGAACGTCAAGTAAGCGACGTCGCTCGACGGGCCGGTCCGGAGGGGCGCACCAGACGGTGCGCCCCTCTCGTCTTTGGGGGGACGCGCCCCCAGATTCCACGCGTGCCCGTCCTCTTCGCCCACCACCTGTCCCATGGCCGCTAAGAAGCGCGCGTCCGTCGCGGCCGCCCGTGGCGGGTCCGGCGGTCGCTGGCGCCCCGATTGGCGCAAGCTCTGGGAGGGGTTCAAGTCGCTCGCGGCCACCCTCGCGATCTTCCTCCTCCTCCGGACCTTCCTCATCGAGGCGTATCGCATCCCCTCGGGATCGATGATCCCCTCGATGCTGATCGGCGATTGGCTCTTCGTGAACAAGCTGCGCTTCGGGCCGCATGTCCCCTTCACGCGGATCAATCTCCCGGGATACGCCGAGCCCCAGCGCGGGGACATCGTCGTCTTCATCTCGCCCCCGCAGATCGACCAGCCGTGGGATGCCACCCCGATCCTCGTGAAGCGCCTGATCGCCGTCGCTGGCGACACCGTGCATTCGCGCGCCGGGATCGTGCACATCAACGGCGAGCCGGAGCGACAGGGCTATGCCGCGGGACTGCCGGGGACGCCAGGGGATTATGTGGATCCCCTCTTCGACTGGCAGAAGCGGGTGCAGCTCACCGAGTCCCGCTTCGGCCCGGCGCCGGCGCAACCGACGCTCGATGATTGGGGGCCGCTCGTCGTCCCCGAGGGCTATCTCTGGATGATGGGGGACAACCGCCACAACTCGAAGGACAGCCGCTACTG
>CAIVJV010000152.1 GCA_903906325.1 uncultured Gemmatimonadota bacterium | reverse complement strand
GGGGAACCTCCTCGCGATGAACGCCATTCTCATGGTCATGGCGATCGCCGGCGACGCGGTCGGCTTCGCGTTCGGCCGCCGCGCGGGCGAGGCGCTCTACGAGCGCGAGCAGACCTTCTTCTTCCGCCGCGATCACCTGCTCTCGACCCGCGAGTTCTTCGACAAGCACGGCGGCAAGACCATCATCCTCGCGCGCTTCATGCCCTTCGCGCGCACCTTCGCCCCGGTGGTCGCGGGTGCCGCCCGCATGCACTACCCGATGTTCGTCTTCTACAACGTGATCGGCGGGCTGCTCTGGATCTGGTCGATGCTGCTGACCGGGTACTACGTGGTCCGACTCGTCCCGGGCCTCGAGGCCCACGTGGAGAAGCTGATCATCGGCATCATCGTCGTCTCGATCCTGCCGGGGATCATCGGCTGGATCAGGAGCCGAAAGTCCTCTCTCACCTGACACCTCTCACCTGGTACCGGTCGATGCCCTTCACACTCCCTGCCCTCCCCTACGCCCCCGAGGCCCTCGAGCCGCACGTCGACACGCAGACGATGCAGATCCATCACGGCAAGCATCATCAGGCGTACGTCACCAATCTCAACGCGGCCGTCGAGAAGGCCCCCGAGCTCGCCGCCTGGAGCCTTGAGCAGCTCTGCCGCGACATCACCAAGGTGCCGGAGAGCGTGCGGACCGCGGTGCGCAACAACGGCGGCGGGCACTGGAACCACTCCCTCTTCTGGGAGCTGATGGCGCCGAACGCCGGCGGGGCCCCGACGGGCGCGGTGGCGAAGGCCATCGACGCCGCCTTCGGGGACTTCGCGAAGTTTCGCGACGCCTTCAAGGCCGCCGCGGTGGGCCGCTTCGGCTCTGGCTGGGCCTGGCTCGTCGCGGCGAAGGACGGGACGGTGACCATCGAGAGCTCACCGAACCAGGACAATCCCCTCATGGAAGGGCGGCATGCGATCCTCGGGCTCGACGTCTGGGAGCATGCCTACTACCTCCGCTACCAGAACCGCCGCCCCGACTACATCGACGCCTGGTGGAATGTGGTCAACTGGGGCGCGGTGGCGGCGCGCTACGACGCGCGGTAAACGCCGTCGGTTCTCACGGAACGACGAAGGGGCCGCCCAGCAGGGCGGCCCCTTCGTGCATCAGGCTGGCGGGATCGCCCTCAGCGCGCGGCCTCGCCCTCGAGGTAGGTGTACCCCTCGAGCCCCGCGACATACTCCGCGATGAAGCGATTCGCCTCCTCGCGCCCGATCCCCTTCGCCCCTTGCACCTTGCGGCGGAAGGTCGCGAGGAGGTCCGACGCCCGGAACTGCACGTAGTTCAGGACCTCGGTCACGGTATCGCCGTGCACGAGGTGGGTGAGCTCGTAGCCCCCATCGGCGATGCGCACATGCACCGCATTGGTATCCCCGAAGAGGTTATGCAGATCGCCGAGGATCTCCTGATACGCTCCCGTCAGGAAGATCCCCAGGATGTAGGCATCCCCGTCACGGAAGACATGCAGCGGCAGTGAGGGCCGTCCGTCGCGTCCCCCGATGAAGCGGTCGATCTTCCCGTCCGAGTCGCAGGTCACGTCCTGGATCGTCCCCCGACGCGTCGGCTCCTCGTCGAGCCGATGGATCGGCATGATCGGGAAGAGCTGGTCGATCGCCCAATTGTCCGGGAGCGACTGGAAGAGCGAGAAGTTGGCGAAGTAGCGGTCAATGAGCGCGGCATCGAGGTCCCCGACGATGTCCTCGAACCGATCCCGCTTCCCCTCGGCGAGCCGTGCCACGACGTTGAGCGTGCAGAGGTAGAAGGTCTCCGCCATCGCCCGCTCGCGGAGCGAGAGCACGCCCGAGTTGAAGAGCTGCTGGGCGCGCTCCTTGTCGAAGGTCGCATCGTGGAAGATCTCGCGGATGCGCCGCATCGCCACGTTCTTACGCGAGAGGGTCTTGAGGTCCTCCGCCATCTCATGGAGGAGCTGGTGATCGTCCTCGGTGAGCGCCGGAGGGGTCGGCTCCGCCGCCGACTCCACGTCGATCACGCTGAGGAGCAGGAGGGCGTGGTGCGCCGTCAGCGCCCGCCCCGACTCCGAGATGATGCCAGGCATCGGGAGCTCCTCCTCCCGACAGGTCTCGGCCAACGTGTAGACGACGTCGTTGGCGTACTCCGTCATGGAGTAGTTCATCGAGGCCTGCGCCGTGGACTGTGACCCATCGTAGTCGACGCCGAGCCCGCCACCGACATCGACCCAGCGGATCCCGAGCCCGAGGCGCCGCAGCTCCACATAGAACCGGCTGACCTCCTGAAGCCCCCGCTTGATGAAGCGGATGTCGGTGATCTGCGAGCCCAGATGGAAGTGGATGAGCTGCAACCAGTGGGCGCGGTTCGACGAGGTAAGGCGATCGATCACCTGCATGAGCTGCGCCGAGGTGAGGCCGAACTTGGATTTCTCGCCGCCCGACTGCGCCCACCGGCCCGAGCCCTCGCTCGAGAGCTTGATGCGCACCCCGATGGTGGGGTCGATCCCCATCTCGGTGGCGACCTGCTCGAGCACGTCGAGCTCGCTCACCTGCTCGATGACGATGATCACCGTATGGCCGAGGCGCTGCCCCATGAGGGCGAGCCGCATGAACTCCTCGTCCTTGTAGCCGTTGCAGATGATCAGGTGATCGGTGCGATCGGTGAGGGCGAGCACCGCCTGGAGCTCGGGCTTGCTCCCGCACTCGAGCCCGACCCCCGTGGCCTGGCCGAACTCGACGATCTCCTCCACCACATGCCGCTGCTGATTGACCTTGATCGGATAGACCGTGGTGTAGCTCCCCGTGTACTGGAATTCCTCGATCGCGCTCGCGAAGCGCGCGTGCAGCGTCTCGATCCGGGACTTCAGGATGTCGGAGAAGCGGAGGAGGACCGGGAGGGCGAGCCCCTGCGCCTCGAGGTCATGGGCGAGCTCATAGAGGTCGAGCGTCTGCTCCGGCCGGGCCTCGTCGGGCCGGACGATGACGCGCCCCGCCGGGCTGATGTCGAAGAAGCCGGCGCCCCAGCCCTCAATCTGGTACAACGCACGCGCGGCGTCGATGCTCCACGCACGCGGTGCCGTGGACGGCGCCTCAGGCGCGGTCGACGGCACCGTCTCGGGACGAGGTAGAGAGGTCATCCCGAAAAGTAGGGCCCTCCCCGGGTGGGGGCTACGGCCGCCCGAGCTGATCCCGCCCCTTCTCGAGGAAGGGGATCCCCCGCTGCATCCAGTCGGGCGCCGGCGCCCCGAGGAGCTTGGCGGCGAAGAACTCCTGCATGCGCCGATCGACGTCCTTCTGGTTGGCGTACTTCCGCGGGTTGTGGGCGTCCCCGTTGTAGTTGAGCATGTACGCCTCTTTCCCGAGCCGACGCATCGCGACGAAATACTCGATCCCCTGGTACCACGGCACGGCCCCGTCGTTGTCGTTCGCCATGAACAGCACCGGCGTCGTGACCCGATCGAGGAAGAAGAGGGGCGAGTTCTCCAGATACCGCTCGGGGTACTCCCAGAGCGAGCCCCCGATCCGGCTCTGGCCGCGCTCATAGTTGACGATCGCGCGCTCCACCCCGCTCTCCCACCGGATCCCGCCGTACGCCGAGGTCATGTTGACCACCGTGGCGTTCGGGACGGCGGCGGCGAAGAGCGAGGTCTGGGTGATCACATAGGCGGTCTGATACCCACCCCACGACTGCCCGGAGATCCCCTGCCGCTTGGGATCGGCGATCCCGCGCGCGATCAGCGACTGCACCCCCGGCACGATCGACTTCACCGCGCTGGGGCCCGGATAGCCCGGGGTGTAGTGGATGTTCGGCATGAAGACGAGGTAGCCGAGCGAGGTATAGACCACCGGATTGATGGTGTTCCGGCCGGCGGGCCGCACGTAGCTGTGCAGGCCGTCGGAGAGCTGCTCGTAGAAATACGTCACCATCGGGTATGCCTTCGTGGAGTCGAACCCCTCCGGTGTGAAGAGGAGCCCTTCCATCGGGACGCCGTCGAGGTTGGCCCATTGCACCAGCTCGACATTCCCCCACCGATAGCCCGCCTGCTCCGGCATCGCGTCGCTGATCTTGGTGAGCTGCTCGAGGGAGCGCCCCGTCCAGAGATCGGGGAACTCGCGGTAGTCGGCCCGCGCCACCAGGACCTGCTCGGCGCGGCGCGCCTTCTCGTAGACGGGCCAGCTCTTGGGCGCCATCACGATCCGCTCGGGCGCACTGGTGACGCCGAGGCGCTCGCGATAGAACCCCGCCGCCTTGGAGACGTTGTCGAAGGCACGGAGGGTGAGCGGCGCCGCGGGATCGAAGGCGCGGACCTCCGCCTCCGGCGGGACGGCCCGGAAGGTCAGCTGCTCCCGGCGGCCCACGCTATCGGTGAGGACGCGCGGCGCGGCCACGCCGAGGGGATCGACCTCCCAGATGTCGTAGCGGTCGTAGACGAGCACGCGGGCGTCGTTGGTGGTCCACCCGCCCAGCCCGTAGGGCCCCGGCTCGCTCGGCGTGTCGTGCTCCTCGTTCTCGAACCGGATCCCCGTGATGCCCGACGTGAGATCGCGCGTGCGCCCGGTCGCGACCTCATGCACACGGTAGCGGCCGGCCTCCCACCAGGTCACGAACTTGGCGGCGGGCGAGAGCTGGCCCGCGCCCCGCACCTTGGTGGCGATCTGCCGCGCGGCCCCCGTCACCGCATTGATCACATGGACATCGACCCCATCCTCCCCGCGGATGGCGTCCTGCTCATACGGCACATCCGTGGAGGCGACGGCGGTGCGACCATCGTCGGAGACGGTGACCTGTGGGAGCGAGTCGCTCCCGAGGCGACGCATCTGCTTGGTCCCCACATGGTAGACCGCCACCCAGCTCCGATTCCGATCCTGCCCGGCCTGGAGGCGCTGCATCGGCTGCGGGCGCGCATCCTGCCAGTGCCAGAGATCGACGATCGCCTTGTCCGCGAGCGAATCCGCCGGGATCGAGTCCGGGAGCACCTTCGCGATCCCGAAGCGAACGACGGCGCCCGACTTCACGAAGTCGACCCCACGGTCCGCGATGCGCAGCCCGTCGCCGACGGCGGTCGGGGCCACCGCGAGCGTTGCGGCCTGGGGCCCCGGACGGGCGCGCGACCCGGTGAGCGCCGCATGGTAGAGCGCCATCCGCGGCTTCTCCGCGGTGGCGAACTCATCGGCATCGGTCACGAACGCGACCTGCGTCCCCGCCTCGTCGAGTGCCAGGGCCCGATAGTTCCCCGTCCCGGTCTTGAGCGGGGTCACGGCGCCCGTCGCGAGATCACGGACGTAGACGCCATCGACCTTCAGGGAGTCCGCCCCCGCCACCGCGTAGACCACGAGCCGCTCGCCGCGATCGACCACATAGCCGGTCACGCCCTCGATGCGGGTCTCCTGCCCTGACGCGAGGTCGCGCAGGACGAGCGGGGCCCCGGTGTCCTTCTTGGGCTTCTTGCTCGCCGAATCGGCGGCGCCCGTCGTGTTGGCAGCGGCCGTTCCGCCGCGCGCCGATGCGCCAGCCCGCGCCCCGCTGGCCGCCCCGCTGGCCGCCCCGTTGGCCGCGGAGTCGACCTCCGTCTGGTAGAACACGAATCGGCCCCCGTCCCGCGCCAGCTGGAAGCCGCGCACC
This sequence comes from uncultured Gemmatimonadota bacterium, assembly GCA_903906325.1. GTDB lineage: Bacteria > Gemmatimonadota > Gemmatimonadetes > Gemmatimonadales > Gemmatimonadaceae > Pseudogemmatithrix. The sequence continues at coordinate 214 of CAIVJV010000152.1, read as the reverse complement.
TTCGCGACCGTCGTCACCGCCCCGGTCCCGAGGGTGAGGATCGCCAGCGCGTTCTTCGGCTGATCAGCGGGCCGCACCTTCTTGATCCGGGCCGAATCCATCGCCGCCTTCTCCGGGTAGCGGAGGAAGACCACATGGCGCGAATCCCCTGTGATCTGCGCGGCCTGCGCACTGAACGGTGTCCCCGTCACCGAGGTGAGCGGGCGGCCGGTCC
>CAIVJV010000151.1 GCA_903906325.1 uncultured Gemmatimonadota bacterium | reverse complement strand
GCGCGCCGAGCGTCGCCTCACGCGCGAGCGGGAGCTCCAGAAGCAGATCGCCTTCGTGAAGAAGGAGGAGGAGTACATCCGTCGGAACATCGCCGGCGTGAACTCCTTCCAGGCCAAGGGGAAGCGGAAGCGCCTCGAGCGCCTCCCCCGCCTCGCCCCGCCGCCTGGGGATCCCGCCGCGATGTCGCTGCGCTTCGAACCCGCCGAGCGTGGCGGCGATCAGGTGATCGCCATCAAGGACCTACGGGTCGAGGTCCCCGACCGGACGCTCGTCCAGGACTTCACCGCGGTGATCCGACGGAACGACTTCGTGGCGCTCGTCGGGCCGAACGGGGCGGGCAAGACCTCCTTCATCTCCACCATCCTCGGGGATCGCACACCGACGAGCGGCGAATCGAAGGTCGGTGCATCGATCACCCCGGCCTGGTTCCGCCAGGACCTCGCCGACCTCCCGCTCCGCAAGTCGCTGATGGACGCGATCCTCGACCAGCGCCCGCTCTGGAGCCGCGGCGCGGTGCAGAACCATCTCGGCGCCTTCGGCTTCAGTGGGGATGAGGTCTTCCGTGAGATCGGTACGCTGAGCGGCGGGGAACGGGCGCGTATGGCGATGGCGCTCATCACCCTCTCGCAAGCGAACCTCCTCGTCCTCGACGAGCCGACGAACCATCTCGACGTCGAGAACATCGAGGCGCTCGAGGATGCGTTGGACGAGTACGAGGGGACGGTCCTCCTCGTGAGCCATGATCGCGCCTTCCTGCGCGAGGTCGCGACCCGTGTCTGGTGGTTCGACGGGACGCGGCTCCGCGACTACGACGGCCCCTTCGTCGAGTGGGAGGCGGATCGGGCCGCACGGATCGCCGACGCCGCGAAGGCCGATGCGGCGGCCGCCGAGGCCAAGCGCGCGGCGGAGAAGGCCAAGGCCAAGCGGAACGGGTCGAGCCACGAGGACGACCAGGCGGCGCGACGCGCCCAGCGACGTGCGGCGGAAGACGCCGAACGTGCGGTCCAGCGTCACGAGGCGCGCGTCGCGGAGCTCGAGGCGCAGCTCGCCGATCCCGCGCTCTACGATGGGAGCGCCGAGCGGGCGCGCGAGGCGGCCCGATTGGATCAGGCGCTCGCCAAGGAGCGGCAGGCGCTCGACGCCGCCATGGCCGCGTGGGCCGAGGCGACCGAGGGGGCGGCTACGCCGCCTCGGGCCTGACCGCGAGGTAGCCCGCGAGCGCCTGACGCAACGCGATCCGCGCGGAGAGCTCGAGCTCGTACTCCACGCTGATCTCGCTCAACTGCTTGGCGCCATGCTTCTTGAGGCGCGAGGCGACCGCATCGCTCTGCGCATGCCGCCGGCAGTACTCCCGCGCCGCCATCCAGAGCGCGTTCGCCGCGCGCCACCACGCCTCGTCCCGCGCACGACCATCGGCGGCGACCATCTCATACCGCGCGGTCGCACGGACGAGGATCCCGTCACAGAGATCCACCACCTCGGCGACGCCCTCGAGCTCGAGATCGTCGAGGCCGTGCTTCAGGACGCGCGCCAACCGGTCGTGCTGGTGGGAACTCTCCTGCGCGGCGCGGCAGAGGGCGTCCGCGGCATCGCGGACCGGATGGTCTGAGGGCACGGCAGGGCGGGAGGCGGAGGAGGGGGGCATCGGAGCAGGGGGAGGGGATATCCAATCCTATCGTACACCCTCGTCTGCCGCGACGAAGGCGACACGGTCTCCGGTCGGACTCAGGGTGATACGCGAGAGGCCGCGGATCCCTGACGCGGTGAAGTCCGCGAGCACATCCCACCGATCACGCCCCCGGATCAGCAGGCGCGAGCCGGCCGTGACGATCAGCTGACCCGACGGTGTCCAGAGGTGATACTCGGACCCGGGCGGCAACGGGGCGACGCGGCGCACCGTGCGCGTGCGGACATCGACCTCATTGATCCAACTCGTGTCCCGCGCCAGCTGCACGAAGGTGAAGGCGTCGCGGCCCGGGACGCGGACCAGGGCCCGCCCGATGTCACGCGCGAGCGTGTCCACGCGCTCCGTCCGTGGATCGGCGAGCACCAGCGCGTTAGGGGCGCCCAGGATGAAGGCGCCGAGGTTCGCCTCGTTCACCCAGACGTGATAGCCGACCGGCTTGAGTGAGGGGAGCACCACCGTCGGGGCGCTGCCATCGAGCGGGAAGCGCCAGAGCCGCTGGGTGGAGTCCCGCTCCACCCGGATCACCGTGATCGCGAGTCGGTCGGGGGTCAGGGTCGCGGAGTACTCGCTCTCGACCGTCTGGGTGATGCGCTGGGCGCCGTCGGTCGTCAGCGTGACTCGCCAGATGTCCGCCTGCGCGTCCTCGCGGATGCTCGTGAACAGGAGCGCCCGCCCATCGACGGTGAACGCCGGTTGATTGTCGTAGCCGATCCGGTTGGTGACATTGACCGGACGCCCGATGGTGACGTGCGTCCCGACCTCATGGAAGGCGGCGACGTAGAGATCGCTCCCCCCCTGCGCGAGGAGCGGCATCGCCCCGCCGAGGAGCCAACCGAGCGTATATCGCAGCGAGCGCCCCGTCATGCGCCCACCACCGTGCCACGGCAGTCACCGAAGCCGATCCGTACCCGCCCCGGGGCCTCGCACCACCCACGCAGGATCACCTCGTCGCCATCGGCGAGGAAGGCGCGCGTCTCGCCGTTCGAGAAGGTCACCGGCTCCGCCCCACGCCACGTGAGCTCGAGGAGACAGCCCCGCGACGACTGCTCCGGTCCCGAGACGGTGCCGCTCGCGATCAGATCCCCGGGCCGCAGGTTGCACCCCCCGCTCGCATGATGTGTCAGCATCTGTCCGAGGGTCCAATACATCTGCGCGAAGCTCCCCCGGCTCAGTCGCTCCGCCGGCGTGCCCGCCTCGCGCATCCGCGCGGTGCGGATCCAGACCTCGAGCGTGATGGCGAACCCGCCCTGCGTCTGATCTCGCCCATCGGTGAGATACGGCAGCGGCGCGGGCTCATCCGCCGTCCGCGCACGCGCTGGCACACGATAGGGCGCGAGCGCATCGAGCGTGACCAACCACGGCGAGATCGTCGTCGCGAAGTTCTTGGCGAGGAAGGGGCCGAGCGGCTGGTATTCCCACGCCTGCACATCACGCGCCGACCAGTCGTTCACCAGCACCAAGCCGGCGAGATGCGCCTCGGCCTCGGCGAGCGGGATCGGTGTCCCGAGCAGGTTCCCCGCCCCGATCACCGCCCCGACCTCGAGTTCGTAGTCGAGCCGCGCGGTCGGCGCGAAGGTCGGCGGCCCCTCCGGCTTCGCACTGACCTGTCCCATCGGACGGTGCACCGGGGTCCCCGTGGGGACGATCGATGAGGCGCGCCCGTGATACCCGATCGGCACATGGCGGTAGTTGGGGAGGAGCGGATTGTCGGGTCGGAACATCGACCCCACGTTCGTCGCATGATCGACGCTCGCGTAGAAGTCGGTGTAGTCCCCGACCTCCACCGGGAGCCGCAGGCGAAGGCTCGCCATCGGATGCAGGAGGCCGGGCACACGCGGCGCCGCCCGCCCTGCCTCGGTGTCGGCGCGCAGCATCCCCTGCACCGCCTGACGCACCGCGGAGAGGGCGGGCCGCCCGAGCGCGATCACCGCGTTGAGCGTGGTCGCCTCCAGGGCGCCGGCGATCGCCGCGGGGAGCGAGCCGAGCAGCGCCGCCTCACGCGCCACCCGCAGATCGACCACCTGATCCCCGATCGCGACCCCGATCCCCACGCGGCCATCGGCCGTCTCGAAGACGCCCAACGGGAGGTTCTGAATCGGGAAGTCGGTCCCGGCCGCCTGCGCCGACGGCACCCACGAGGTCACCATCGGGTCATGTGAGGCATCGAGCATCGTCATCGGCTCCCAGCGGTGATGAGGTCCGCGAGCTCCCGCACCGGCTCCTCGAACGAGCAGGAGCCGAACGATCCGGCGAAGGTCGCACGACAGCGGGCCAGCGTCGACGCCTCGAGCGCATGCGTCCGCCAGCGGATCCGCGTCGGCTCGACGGTGATCGCCCGCGCCTCCCGCTCCTCGAGGAGCGGCGCCACGTCCTCCTCGGGGACGCCGGACCAGAGCAAGGCGGCGGCGAGGAAGACGTTCAGGTAGCCGTACATCGTCCCCCGGGGCGCATCCACCTCGTAGGTGAGCGGATAGTCACCCCGGAGCGGATGATGCAGCCCCGCCGTCGCCTTGAACGGCACCCCGGCGCGTACACAGGCCGCGAGGAATCGCACGACGCGCGATGGCTCGGGGATGGCATCGGCCGTCACCCCGCCGGTGCGGATCTTCGCGCGCAATCCGTAGGCGGCGAGCGCGGCGACGAGCGACGTAGGGTCCTCGTGGACCGGGACCTCGACATAGACGGTCACCCCGGCCCCGAACGCACCGGCCAGCGTGGCGATCGCATCGATCGAGTCCGCCTTCGCCTCGACGACGTCGATCGTCAAGCACGACCCGTACCTCGCCGAGCACTCGCGCACCGCCGGCGCATCACTGGCCGCGGCGAGGACGCTGAGCCGCCACGGCGCACGCGGGGTCGGCGCGCCGTGCGGCAACGCATCGACCGCCGCCGTGAACTCCGCGAGGCGCGCCGCCGGCACGACGAAGCGCCCGAGTGTCGCGCGATCCGGACCGATCGCATAGCGCGCATAGGCCGCGACCGCCGCCGGCATCGCGAGCGCGGCCGGCGGGAAGAGCCCCGCGTAATCGATCAGTCCGTCGAGGAGGACCGCGAGTGCGGTCCCCGGCCCCGTCGCCGGCTCGGACGCCACACCGGTCATCGCCGCCTCAGACGATCGACGCGACGTCGATCCCGCGCGTCGCCAAGATACGGGCCACCGTCTCGCCGATCTTGTTGTTCGGCGTGCTCGCGCCCGCGGTGACCCCCACTCGCACCGGGCCCTCCATCGGGAACCACCCACTCGCCTCCGCCTCCTGCCCATTCGCGAGCTCGCGATAGCGGATCGTCCCACGCCCCGGATCGATCCCGAGCGCATCCTCGATATGGTAGGTACGCACCTGCTCCGAGCAGAGCGCCGCGAGCGAGATGGTGTTGCTCGAGTTGTACCCCCCGATCACCACCATCACATCCAGCGGTTCCGTGAGCAGCGCATTCACCGCGTCTTGTCGGTCCTGGGTGGCGCTGCAGATCGTGTCGAAGGTCCGGAAGTTCTCGGCGCGGTACGCCTCGCCGTGGGCACGCGCCATCGACTGCCCCACCGCCTCCCCGATCGCGAGCGACTCACGCGCCAGCATCGTCGTCTGGTTCGCGACGCCGATCCGCTGCAGGTGAAGGTCAGGGTCGAAGTGCGGGCTGGCCGCATGCCGATACTTCGCCACGAAGGCCTCGCGCCCCCCCTCGAACCGCCCCTCGATGTACGCCATCACATCCTCGGCCTGCGCCATGTCACGCACCACGAGGTAGGTGCCACCCGGGTACTTCTCCACCTGCGACGCCGTCGCCCGCGTCTCCTCGTGGTAGTACTTGCCGTGGATGAGCGAGGTGAAGCCGTCGCGCGCATAGACCTCGACCCGCTTCCAGACGTTGAGCACCGACCCGCAGGTCGTATCGACCATGATGCACCCCAAGGCCCGGAGCGTCTCGAAGTCATGGATCGTGACCCCGAAGGCGGGGAGGATCACCACATCCTCCTTCGCCACCTGGGTGTAATCGAACCCCGTCGCGCTCGGCGCGAGGAAGAGGATCCCCATCTCCTTCAGCTTCGCGTTCACATGCGGGTTGTGGATGATCTCCCCCGCGAGGAAGATCCGCCGATCGGGGAACTTGGCCCGCGTCTGATACGCGTACTCCACCGCCCGCTCCACCCCGTAGCAGAACCCGAACTCCTTCGCGAGCCGGATCGTGACGGGGCCCGCGATCAGTGTATGGTCCCGCGCCAAGAGGAGATCGACCAACCGGCCATCATAATCGGCGGTCAGGGTCTGCTGGACCTCGGCCTTGAGCCCGAAGCCCTTGCGGTAGTAGGTCGACTCGTCTGCCATCGGCGAAAGATACTCCCCAACCCCCCTCAGGCGGCTGGGACGAGGAAGGGGGTGAGGGCCACCTTCACGAAGTCCGGTAAGGGTTGCTTGGCGATCGTCCCCTTCTCCACACAGACCACCGTGAGGGTCGCCGAGGCGCGATGTACCAGGTCCCGGGCGCGGTAGGCCTCGAAGCGGAGTGTCAACGAGGTCGTCCCGATCTTGGCGACCCCCACCCGGATCTCCATCAGCTCGTCCATCTCCGCGGGAGAGTGGAACTCCACCTGGAACGCCTTCCGGGGGAGCTGCACCTTCCGCTCCACCCGCATCAGCTCGTACGGGAGCCCCGCCCGGCGGAACAGCTCATGCTCCGCCACCTCGAAGAACCGGATGTAGGTCCCGTAGTAGATGATCCCGAGCGGGTCGCAATCACTCCAGCGGACGCGCTCCTGGACGGCGAAGGGCAAGTGGGTCGCAGCGTTATTCGTCACGGACGGAGACCCCTGACGGTGATTGAGGGAACGACGGACGGCGGGGTATGATGAGGAATGGTAATCTGACCCTGGAGGGGTCCCGCCCCTCCCCCCACCCACCGGGAGCGCCCATGCTGCGAACCATCCTCGTCCCCCTCGACGGCTCGGCCCTCGCCGAACGTGCGATCCCCGTGGCCTGCGAGCTCGCGCGACGCACCGGTGGCGCGGTCCATCTGGTCCGCGCCCACGTCCCGATCGCCGTCGTCGGGGCGACGGCGGAAGGCGCCCTCTTCTCCCAGGAGATGCTCGCGGCCGACGAGGCGATCCGGCAACGGGCCCAGACGTATGTGACGGCGCTCGCCACGAAGGTCGCCGGCGAGTGGGGGATCCGTGTGACCCCGATCTCCGAGGACGGCAGCCCCGCGGGGCTGGTGACCGATCTCGCCGACCGGATCCTCGCCGACCTGATCGTGATGACCACGCACGGCGCCGGGGGCTTCGCCCCGGATTGGCTCGGCTCCGTCGCGGACGCCGTCATCCGTCACTCGCGCCGCCCGGTCCTCACCCTCCCGGCCAACGACGCGCACCCCGCACGTCCCTTCGCACCCAAGACGATCCTCGTCACCCTCGACGGGAGCGAGCGCTCGGCGGCGATCCTCCCGATCGTCCGCGACCTCGCCATCGCGATGGGATCGGCGGTCCAGTTGGTGCGCATCGTCGCACCCTACGTGCCAGGCGATGTCGTGACGCATCTCTCGGCGGACCGTCCCGACCCCTTCGGCGTCGACGCCGAGTCGCTCGCCGCGAAGACCGCCCTCGACGAGATGGCGGGACAGCTGCGTGCGAGTGGCCTCACCGTCACGACCACGGTGCGCGTCGACCTCTCGCCGACGCGGAGCCTGCTGCACGAGGTGAAGGAGATGAACCCCGATTGCCTCGCGATCGCGACGCAGGGGCGCGGACTCTCCCGCGTCTTCCTCGGGTCGGTCGCCGACAAGCTGATCCGCTCCTCGGGCCGCCCGGTCCTGGTCCTGCGTCCGCCGAGCGAGTGACCGCGGCGCCTCCCGCTGGGCCTCCGTCGCGCGGGGGGACGCGGCGGGGGCTCAGCGCGCGTAGAGCGCCGGCGTGAGGAAGGGGGCCATCGCGTAGGTCACCAGCACCTCGTAGGCCGCCTGGCGGTCGATCCGATCACCGGTGAGGATCCCCACGGCGCCCTTCCCGTGCTTGGTCCCCCGGGTCGCGGCGAAGGTATCCATCGCATGCCCCAATTCCGCCCCGGCACGGATCAGCGCCGCGACCCCGTCGGGCAGTGGCATCGCGAGCGAGCCCCCCACCCCCTCGCGGCCGTCGCGATGCACCACCACGCACCACGCACAGGTCCGCATCCCCTCGGGGCCGTCGACGATCCCCCCCTCGAGCCCCACCCCGAGATCGGCATCGGCGGCCGCCCGCGCGGCGCGGGCCCGGGTCCGAGCGCCACGGATCGTCTCCTCGTCACCGACCGGTTGATCAGGGACCCCGCTCGCCACCACCACCGGCGTGATCGCCGCCACATCGACGAGCGTGCCCAGCACCGCCCGCACCGCCGCGACCTTCACCGGGTTCCCGGACCCCACCGCCACCTGTCGGATGTCAGTCAGCATCCGCCGAATCTATCGTCGCGCTAACTTCGCCCCCATGCCCCGCGCCGCATCGCCTCCCCCCACCCCCCCGGGATTCACCTTCCTCGGCGGTCGGCTCTGGCTCGACCTCGTGAACACCGACGACGTGCGGCAGGACGTCCGGGTCGACACGATCGGCGAATTCGACCGGTTCGTAGCCTGGCTCCTGACGGCGGGGGTGATCGATGCGGACCGGGCCGACGCCTTGCAGCGCCGCGCGATCGAGCAGCCGTCAGGCGCCGCGGCGGCGCTGGTGGAGGTGCGCCGACTGCGCGCCGCGCTCCGGGCGCTTGCCGAGAAGGGGACGGGGGCGAGCGGCCCGGCGGTCCGCGAGGCGACGGTGGGTGAGTTGAACCGGATCCTCAGCCGGGCGGTCGGCACGCGCCGGATCGATCAGACGACCGACGGCGCCTACGTGCGCCGCTTCCTCCCGGTGGGCGATGCCTTCGGCGGCTTGGTGATCCCGATCGTGGAGTCCGCCATGGACTCCTTCGTGCGCGGGGAGTTCGACCGCATCCGGGCCTGTGCGGGGCGACGCTGCGGCCGCCACTTCGCCGACGACACCCGCTCGCGCACGCGGCGCTGGTGCGAGATGCGCGGGTGCGGGAACCGCGCTAAAGCGCGACGGCGGCGTCAGCGCCGGGGGTGAGGTAGCCCATCTCCTCGGCGTAGCCGCGGAGCTGCCCCTGCAGGATCCGCCGCCCACGGAAGAGCCGCGACTTCACCGTCCCCTCGGGGACGCCGAGTACGCCGGCGATCTCGGCGTACTTGAGGCCGTGCAGATCGCTCATCACCACCGCGAGGCGGTACTCGTCGGGGAGCGCCTGGATCGCGCCGACGATCTCCTCGTCGAGGAAGGAATCGTAGAAGGCGCCCTCGGGATCGGTCTCGCCGACCGCCTCGAAGACCATGCGACCATCCTCGTCCTCGAGGGGCTGCACCTCACGGGCGTCCACGCGGCGCTTCCGACTGACGAAGGCGTGATAGAGGATCGTGAAGAGCCAGGCGCGGATATTGGTGCCCAGGCGGTACTGCTCCCACCGCTGGATGGCGCGCAGCATCGTGTCGGAGACCAGATCCTCCGCCTCGTCCCGCGCGCGGGTGAGCTTGAGGGCGAAGGCATAGAGGGCATCGAGGTGCCGCATCGCCTCGGCATCGAAGCGCGAACGCCGCTGGGCCTCGTCGAGCGAGACCATCGGCCGCACCGTCTCGAGGGCCCCGTACGTCACGGTCACCCCCGTCATCTCCGATCGCTCCACCATTGGCTCCCTCACCTCGGCACCGAGCCCCGGACATGGGAGGACACGAACCGCTTGAGGTCCGAGGCCACCCCGTGCATGAGACTCACGTCACGCTTCATCCGCGCCATCGTCGTCGCCCCCTCGAGCGCCGCGACGATGAACCGCGCTAACCGGAAGGGATCGGTCCCTTCCTCCAACCGGTCTTCCGCCTGCGCGAGGAGGCCCGCGATCTCATCGATCCAGCCACGGAAGACCCGGGCGATGCGCACCCGGAACCCCTCGTCCTGCTCCGCCATGTCGGAGGCGAGGGCGCCGAAAGGCGATCCCCCCTTCATCCCACGCTCGACCTGCATCGCGACCACCGAGTCGATGAAGACCAGGAGGCGCTCGACCGGGTCGAGGGAGGCCTCGCGCAGGATCGCGAGCCCGCGCTCCCCGAGGAGATCGAATTGCCGCGCGAGTACCTCGTGCCCGAGCGCGTCCTTCGACTTGAAGTAGTGATAGAAGTGGCTCTTGCCACTCAGCCCCGCACGCGCGATGACGTCATCCACCGACGTCTGCACGAAGCCCTTCTCGGC
>CAIVJV010000150.1 GCA_903906325.1 uncultured Gemmatimonadota bacterium | reverse complement strand
CAACCTTGCCAAGGTTGGGGTCGCGGGTTCGAGTCCCGTTTCCCGCTCTGTCGGTTCCGATGCGGCATCGAGGCGGGGGTGGCGCAGCCGCCCCCGCCTCGCGCGTTCCGACGCCGGGGTGGCGAAATTGGCGAGACGCGAGGGACTTAAAATCCCTTGGGCGAAAGCCCGTGTGGGTTCGATTCCCACCCCCGGCACTAAGTCGGCCGCACCCCGTGGGCGTGGACCGCGAACCAGAGCGTCGCGGCGAGCAACCCGCTCAGCGCCGCATCGCCGCCGTCGACCAACGCCCGACCGCTCGCATCGGTGCGTGCCGCCGCCCACCCATTCGCCAACGGCGCCCGACGGAGCCACTCGAGCATCTCCCCGGCGTCGGGCCCCAGGAGCCGCGCGATCTGCACGGCGAGCGCCTCCGAGGCCCCGATCCGCTTCGCCGTCCGGCGATAGGTGGAATCCGTCCGCTCGATCGCCTCCCACAGCGGAAGCCACAGCGCGGAGCCCACCGGATCATCATCGAGGGTCCGCTCGCCGCGGAGATCGGCCGACGCCGCGAAGGTGCTCTTCCCCTCCCCTCCGGTGACGAAGTGCCGACGGAGCGCGGCGCGGATCGCGGCGGGATCCTGCACCTCCTTCGCCCCCTCCTCGTCGAGGAGCTTCTTGAAGGCATCCATCGCGAAGGCGACCACGGCGTTGCCATGCAACGAGAACGGCAACGGCGTCGGGCGCCCATCGAGCGTCACCTCGGTGCGGTAGAGCGGATGCTGCGCATCGCGCCGCGCGACGAGATCGTCATGCGAGAGATAGAGCGTGTCGGCGAGCACCCCCTCCTCGACGATCTGATCATCCCCCGTCTCGCGGATGTAGCGCTCAGCCGCGACCGCATACGCCGCGGCCCCCTCGAGGGTGAACCCCGGCTCGAAGAGCGTCCCATCGAGATAGTGCACCCCACGCCCCGGCGCATAACCATGCACCTCACACATGCGGAGGATCAGCTCGCGCGCCAGCGGCGCGTCGGCGAGTTGGACCGCCGGCACCGTCCATGCGAGCGCCTCCCAATCGCGGATCGTCATCCCGTGGGGGCACCAGGGGGCGCGACTCCGCACGATATAGAAGTGCGCATCGTCGAGCGCGCGGCCGACGGAGTAGAAGTACGCGAAGCAGAGATGGCGCGTGATCAACGCGTCGAGGGACTCGACCCCGGTCGACTGCTCGAGCATCCGCAGGGCATCGCGCGTCGCGGTGAGCAACGGACGCCATCCGCGACGCCGCATCACCGCGCAGGTCGCCTCCGCCCCATCTCGCTCCGGACCCGCCGCCAGATAGAACGCCACCTCGACGCGCTCGCCCGGCGCGAGCCGCACCGACCGGGTGAGTGCGTAGGTCGGCGCCTCGCCAGCACCCACGTGGACCACCGCCTCGCCATCGGCGGCCAGCGCGAGGGCCGCGAGCCCCGGGACGGCCGCCCCATCCAACAGCACCACCTCATGCGCCGAGCGCGTGATCCGATGCGCGTCCTCCGCCGGGCGCGGGGCGCGGACGCGGAGCTGGCGATGCCCGATCGTCCCCTCGAGCCCCACGTCGATGGTGTGCGGCGCGGTGCCACGATTCTCGAGCGCCATCGCGTAGACCGCGCCCGCCATGTCGGCGTCCTGCCCGAATGGGGCGAAGATCGTCCCGCGTACGACGAGATCCTGCACCTGCGCGGTGAAGGTCGGGAGCCAGTGGAGCGCGCGCTCCCAGGCGATGCGCCCCGCCGCGAGCGAGACCACCGCCCCGTCGATCACGAGCCGCGGGCGTGCGAGCGCGGGCCCCTGCCCCTCGACGAACGCCGCATCCCCGGCGAACTCCACCGCCGCTCGCGCCCCGCGATGCAGCAGCCCGACGGCGTGGATCGAGGCATCCCCGGGATGGATGCACGGGAGGGAGAGCCAATGGTTCCCGGTCACCTGCCACGGGATGGGGGGCACGGGGACCCCGGTGGGGGGTCGGTCGGTGACAGGGGCGGTCAGGTTATCTTCGGACACGATACCGCGGAAACTAACCCCCAGTGCCCACCGCTCGGACCTCGCCTGCGCTTCGGTGCGCCGCCCTCACGCTCGGGATGCTCCTCTCCGGTGCGTCCACGGCGCACGCGCAGCGGATCCTCGGCCCAGCGGACGATGCCGTCACCCTGCCGCGCCGCACCTTCCGGACGACGATCGGGGGGGAATCGTCGGTCCAGCGGGATCGGTGGCGCGACGGCACGCTCGAAGGGCTCGGGGCCCCCCTGACCGGGGATTCCCTGGACGCGACGCGCCTCTCCCTCCTCGGCCCGCTCGATGCGTCACTCAGCGCGCTCGGCGTCCCTGGCGTGCGGAGCACCCTCGGGGCCCCGCGGCTCGATGTCCGGCAACGGCTCTTCGTGACGCCGGTGGGGCTGGAATACGGCGTGACCGATCGGATCACGCTCGGGGTTCGCGCGACGCTGGTGCGGACGCGGGCCGAGGCGGTGCTCCGGATGCGCGGGGACAGTGGGCGCGCGAATGTGGGCGTGAACCCGATCACCCTCGGGACGGGGGTCGCCGCCGCGAACGGTACCGCGATCGGGCGGTACAGCGCCGCGGCCGCGGCGCTCCTCGCTCGCCGGGACGCCTGCGTCGCGAATCCTGCCGTCGCGCCGGCGTGCGGCACGATCCTGAGCGAGCTCACGCGCGTGGCGACCCTGGCCTCGCTCACCACCCAGTTCGCGTCCGGGCTCACCCAGCTCTACGGCACCACGACGACGACCGGACGCCCCTACGTCCCGATGGCCGGGTCACCGATCGACTCGGCGCTCCGCGCCCGCAGTGACTCGATGGCGGCGGCGCTGACCCGCTACGGGATCACCTCGCTCACCGGCGTCGCGCTCCCACTCGGGGCGCAGACCCCGCTCACCGCCGCCGACCTCGCCCGCCTCGTGACCGATTCCACCCGTGGCTACGGGGCGCGGGCGCTCAATGACAACGCACTCACCGCGATCGGCGATGTCCATGTCGGGGCGAAGGTCCTGCTGTATGACGGGATCTCGCGCGGGGCGCGCGGGCGCTTCGGT
>CAIVJV010000149.1 GCA_903906325.1 uncultured Gemmatimonadota bacterium | reverse complement strand
GTGGACGATGTGGTGATGCGCCACCCGACGGCGACGTTCGGGATGATCGACTTCCGCTCGCAGACGATCGATTCGCTCGTGGAGGTAGGGCGCCGGACCGCCGACGCGGCGCTTCGGACCGCGGCCTGTGTGCGCCCCGCGCGCGCCGCCCGCGCCCCGCTCCCGCCGCTGGAGGGGATCGGCACCATCGAGGTGACGGCGCGGTTCCCCGCTGACGCCGAGCTCGTCCGTCGGCGCCTCGCGATCCGCGCGCATGCGCCACTCGACTCCGCGGCGCTCCGCGCCGGCCTCGGGCGCCTCGCACGGAGCGACAAGATCCAGGCGGCGTGGCTCACCCCCACGCGGCGCGCCGATTCCCTCGATCTCGCCGTGCAGGTGACGCCGGCGCCGGCGCAGCGCGTGGGGATGGGGGTCGCCTTCGATCACACGATGTCGGGGCGCCTCTGGATGGGCGGGGTGCATCACCGCGTGCGCGGCACCGCGCTCGAGGGGACCGTCCTCGCCACGGCGGGCACCTATCGGCGCGACCTCACCGCGGCGCTGCGGCGGCAGGTGCGGGTGGGGTCCCGTCTCCTCCCGATGGGCGTGGCGATCGACGGGGTGGTGGAGGATGTGCGACGCTACGCCGGCGTCACCGAGCTCCCGACGGTGACGACGGAATCGTATGCGCTCTTCGCCGGGGTCCGTCCGCTCTACGAGGGGGGCTGGACACAGGAACTCGGCCTCGACTGGCGCCTCTGGCGGCAGCCCGGTCGGCCGCTCGGCGCGAGTGTCGGCGCCCGCTACGCGCTCCGGCATCGCCGCGCGGGGGTCCCGAGTCCGCGCGTGACCCTCGAGGCGATCGCCTTGAACGATTGGCAGCGGGTCCGGATCGAGCTCACGCACCGCGACACCATCGCGGGGATGACGATCGAGCCGCGGCTCCGCCTCGGCGCGGGGCGCGCCCTCCCGGTGCAGGACCAGTTCGTCCTCGGCGGGCTCGATGGCTTCGCAGGTCTCCCACTCCTCGCGGTGCGCGGGGACCACGAGGCCTTCGCCTCCGTGGTCCTCCGTCTCCCGTTGGTGCGCCGCCTGCAGGTGCGCGTGGAGCCGATGGTCGGCGTGCTCGGCGTCGGCGGCCTCCGAGCCGGCCCCGGGACGTATGTCGGCGATCTCTTGGGCGGCGTGCGCGCGGGGCTCGAGCTCGAGACGCCGCTCGGCCCGATCCGCGTGGAGGAAGGGTTCAGCGGTCGCGGACCGCGTCAGGCGCTGATCCGCGTGGGGTACTGGTTCTGAGCCGACGCGCCTTGGCGCTGCGCGCGCGATGCGGGCTTAGAACCAGTCGTCCTTGAATTCCAGCGCCGCGGGATCGTTCCGGAGGAGGAGCGCTGCGTCAGGACCGTTCTTCGGGAGCTCGAAGCGCGCATAGAAGCGCGCCGCCGCGACCTTCCCTTCATAGAACGCCACGTCGTCACCACCGGCCCCCTGCCCCAGCGCGGTCGTCGCGATCGTCGCCTGCCGCGTCCAGAGCCAGGCGAAGACCACGCGCGAGACCAGCTCCATATAAACGGACGCGTTGGCGAGCCCGCGGGTGGGATCGGCCTGCATCTCCCGCCCGAGGGAGGTGGTGACCGCGACCATCTGCGTCGCCGCCTCGCCGAGCGACTGCGCGAGGTCGGTGAGCCCCGCCGCGGTGGCGTCGGTGACCGCGGCCTCGATGCGCCGCATGAAGGCCCCGACCGCCGCCCCCCGCTGTTGCATCACCTTCCGCCCGAGGAGATCGAGGGCCTGGATCCCGTTGGTCCCCTCGTGGATCTGGTTCAGGCGGTTGTCGCGATAGAGCTGCTCGATGTCATACTCGCGGGCATAGCCGTAGCCCCCGAGGCATTGCAGCGCGTTGGAGATCCCCTCCTGCCCGTAGATCGAGGGCCAGCTCTTGGCGATCGGCGTGAGGAACTCGAGCAGGAGATGGGCCTCGGCGCGTTCCGCCTCGGTCGCGGCGGTCTGCTCCTCGTCGACGAGCCGCGCGCAGGCGAGCACGAGCGCGAGCGATCCCTCGGCGGCGCACTTCGCGATGAGGAGCATCCGCCGGATGTCGGCGTGCGCGATGATCGCCACCGGGGGCTTCGTGGGATCCTTCTCCGTGGGGAGGCGTCCCTGCTTCCGCGCGCGGGTGTACTCGAGCGCGTAGCGGTAGGCGGCATAGCTCATCGCCGTCGCGGCGCGTCCCACCCCGATGCGCGCCTCGTTCATCATATGGAACATGTAGGCGAGGCCGTGGTGCGGCTCGCCGACGAGTTCGCCGAGGCAGGGGCCGCGCTCGCCGAAGTTGAGCAGGGTCGAGGTCGTCCCGCGCCATCCCATCTTATGGATGAGTCCCCCGAGGACGATCTCGTTCGACGCGCCGAGCACCCCGTCGTCGGAATAGCGGCGCTTGGGGACGATGAAGAGGGAGATCCCCTTGGTGCCGGCCGGCGCGCCCGCGATCCGGGCGAGGACCAGGTGCACGATGTTCTCGGTGAGCTCGTGCTCGCCGGCGGAGATCCAGATCTTCGTCCCCTCGATGCGGTAGGTGCCGTCGGGGTTCGGATATGCGGTGGTGCGCAGGTCGGCGAGGGCGGAGCCGGCGTCGGGTTCGGTGAGCGCCATCGTCCCGCCGAAGCGTCCATCGAGCATCGGGGGGAGCCACTTCGCCTTCTGCGCCTCCGAGCCGAAAGCCGCGATGAGGTTCGAGGCGCCGGCGGTGAGCATCGGGTAGCTCGCGCTCCCGATGTTCGCCGCCTCGAGCCAGGCGATCGCCGCGCCCGCGACCGTGTGCGGGAGCTGCAGACCGCCGCGCTCGGCGTCGTGCGTGGCAGCGATGATCCCCGCCTCCGCGGTGGACGCGTAGGCGGGCTTGAGCTCTGGCTGTGTGACGACGACGCCGTCGACGACCTCGGGCTCCTCTTGGTCGTTCCGCTTGCGGTTGGGGGCGTAGTGGCGCTCCGCGACCTCGCGCGCCGTCTCGAGCACGGCGTCGTAGATCTCGCGGCTCTGCTCGGCGAAACGCGGGCGCGCGGTCAGCGCCTCGACGTCGAGCAGCTCGTAGAGGAGGAAGTGGAGATCGCGGGGATGCAGCAGTTCGCTCATGGGCGGTAGGCGATGCAGTCGATCTCGACGCGGAGCCCCTCGCCGGGGAGACCCGCCGCTTGGATGGTGGTTCGCGCGGGACGATGGTCCCCGAAGACCCGCTGGTAGACCCCGTTCATCTCTTGGAACTCCTGCATGTCGAGGAGGAAGACCCCGCAGCGGAGGACGTACCGGAGGTCGGAGCCGCCCGCCTGGAGGATCGCCCGGAGGTTCTTGAGGCACTGCTCGGTCTGGGTCGCCGTATCGGCGCCCGCGAGCCGGCCGGTGGCGGGGTCGGTGGCCCCCTGCCCCGAGACGAAGATCAGGCGTTCGAACCCCATCCCCGGGACGTAGGGGCCGACGGGGGCGGGGAGGTTCGCGGCGTGGATCGGCGTGTGGGTCATGGGGTGCCCGTCGGCTTGGTGGCGCGGATGAATCCGCTCAAGAACTTCCCGTCGATCTGGCGCGCGAAATACGCGGGGTCGAGCCCGGTGCCCTGCAGGAGCGTCGTGGCATCATCGACCGAGTAGATGCGGGTGGGTTCGATCGACGCGTGCGCGAAGCCGACCTCGCGCAACAGGCGGAGGAACTCCTGTTCCTCCAAGGCGCCGGCGATGCATCCCATCCAGAGTTCCATGTTGCGCCGCACGTCAGCGGGGACCTCACCCCGCACGATCACATCGGAGACGGCGAAGCGCCCCCCGGGCTTGAGGACCCGGAACGCTTCCGCGAGGGTCTTCCGCTTATCGCCGGAGAGATTGATCACGCAGTTCGAGATGATCACGTCCACCGAGGCATCGGGGAGTGGGATCGCTTCGATGTGCCCCTTCAGGAACTCGACGTTCGTCGCCCCCGCCTTCGCCGTGTTCTCATTGGCGAGCGCGAGCATCTCGTCGGTCATGTCGAGCCCGTACGCCTTCCCCGTCGGCCCGACCCGCTTGGCGGAGAGGAGGACGTCGATCCCCCCGCCCGAGCCGAGGTCGAGGACGGTCTCCCCTTCGTGGAGATCGGCGAGCGCCGTCGGGTTCCCGCAGCCGAGGGAGGCGAGGAGCGCCTCGGCCGGGATCCCTGCGGCCTGGCCCTCGTCGTAGAGGTTCACCGTGATCGGGTCCCACGAGGTGGTCGAGCTCCCGCAGCAGCCACTCGAGCCCTCGGCGGGGGCGCAGCAGCTGGCGGCGAGGGTCTCACCGGCGGCGGTGCCCTCGGCGACGCGCCGGGCCGCGAGGCCGTAACGCTCGCGCACGGCGTCGCGGAGGGGGGAGACGGGTTCGGCGTTCGGGTCGCGACGGGTCAGGGATTCCATAGGCTCCTCCAATGTTCTGAAGATACCCCGCGGACGCTCAGCCGGTGCGTGCCCGGCGGAGGCGGGCGAGCCAGGCGACGGTCCCGATCGGGAGTCCGACCACGAGGATGATGCGCGTCGCCTCAGCGATGGCCGGGAGGTCGGCGTACCGCGCCCCGATCCCGTAGATCGCCCAGGCCACCACGAGGGGGAAGACCCACATCCCACGCGCCCAGGCCATCCAGGCCCCGAGCGCGCTCGCGACGGCCATCATCGCGATGCTCCAGGTGGTCTCGCTGACGCCGAAGCCCCCGAAGCCCACCACGTGGGCGAACTGGAAGGTGTTGGAGATGACCGCGACGCTGATCCAGGCGAGATAGAGATCGAAGGGCCAGATCACGCAGAGCCGCTCGTGCCACGCGGGGGCGTACGGGGCCGCCCGGAGTCCCTCCGCCGTCGCGATGAGCGAGACGAGGAAGACCAGCATCACCAGCAGGGCGAGCGCATACTGCCCGAAGCTGAAGAGGGTGATCCAGGCGACGTTCAGCGCGCCCGCGATGACCCACCACCACCCGAGTCGCTCCACCGCGCGCCGGGATCCCTCCAGCGGGAGCCACTGATAGACGGCACTCACGATGAGCCCCGTGTAGATGAGGCTCCAGATCCCGAAGACCCAGTTGGCGGGGAGGAAGAGTGAGCGGTAGCGGTTCGCGATCACCCCGATCGAGTCGCCGCTCATCACGCCGGTGGCGGCGAGGCCGTTCAGGGCGATCACGACGAGGAGGGTCAGGGTGTTGATGATTCGCATCACGAAGAGACGTGGCATGAGCTTCCCGTCGAGGGTGGGAGGACGTGGATCAGCGGGAGGATCGGCGAGGGGGCATCAGCGGGGCATGGCCAGGACCTCGGCCTCCGAGCGATCCAGCAACTCGCGCACGAGCGGGACCTGGAATTGCCGGCGGACCGTCACGCCGTAGAACACCTCATAGAGGTCGGGGACGACATGGTATTCGTGCAACTTCCCCGTGCGGAGCTCATCGCGGACGACGACCGCCGGCACGAGGGCGACCGCCTTCAGGTCCCGCGCGAGCAGCCGGAGCATCGCCATATCGTCCACCTCGGCGACGATGGTGGGGCGGAGGCCGTAGCGTTCACACAGCACATCGAACCCTTGGCGCACCTCCGTGTCACGGCTCGGCAGGAGCAACGGCCACCGCGTGAGATCGTCGGGCCAGCGGAAGGGACGCCCGCGCCGCGCGTGTCCGATGAGGGAGACCGGTTGCCGCGCGAGACGGACACAGCGCCAGGGGTTGTCGCCATCCTCGTGGACGCGGCGATTGGCGAGGACCAGATCGAGTTGATGGGTGCGCAGGCGGGCGAGGAGTTCCTCGAGCGACGCGGATTGCAGGACGAGCGAGACCCCCTCGCGGTCAAGCAGCGGGGCGAGGAAGCCGCGCTGGAAGTTCCGCGACATGTTCGCCACCGCACCGACGCGGACCACCTGACGTGCCGAGGCGCGCCCCGCCTTGAGGGTGGCGACGAGCTCGTGCCCCGCCCCGACGATGGTCTCGGCGTACTCGAGGGCGATCCGTCCCGCCTCGGTGAGGACGAGTTGGCGTCCCTGGCGGTGGAAGAGCGGTTGCCCGACGCGGGCCTCCAACTGCCGGATCTGCGTGGAGAGCGCGGACTGCGAGAGCCGGAGATGCTGGGCGGCGCGCGTGAGCTGGCCCTCGCGCGCGACGGCCCAGAAGTACAACAGATGATGGTAGTTGAGTGGGGGCGGCCGGTCCGGCATCGTTCTGTTTTGGTTATGGATTTGGAGAATATAATGTATTTTACAGAAGCGTGACCCCCACCGATCTTCCGGTCGCCTCTCACCGGAGATCCCATGCCGATGCTCCTCACCGCGGTGGCCCCGCTGCTGCCGCTGCTCGCGTGGCCCCTGCTCGCCCCGCTGGAACGGGTGATGACCCTCCTCATCGCCGTCGTCGGCGGGATCACCTTCCGCTTCTCGCAGCGCTACCTCGACGGCACCGCGGACCTCGCGCGCTACAATCGATGGTTCGTCGCCACGCTCGCGGCCGCCCTCCTCGTGGTCCTCGCCGATGACCTCATCGTCATGGGACTCGCCTGGACCGCGACGAGCCTCTCCCTCCACCGCCTCCTCACCTTCGTCCGCGGCCGCGCCGCGGCCGAGGTGGCGGCCCACAAGAAGTTCATCCTCTCGCGCCTCGCCGACCTGGCCATCGCGGCGAGCGTCTTCCTCCTGGCCCGTGAGTTCGGGACCACGGACCGCGCCGCGATCCTCGCCGCCGTCGAGGGCGCGACCGTCCTCTCCCCCCGGACCGAGCTCGCCGGCGCCCTCCTCGCCCTCGCGGTGATCATGCGCTCGGCGCAGCTCCCCTTCCACGGGTGGCTCATCCAGGTGATGGAGGCGCCGACCCCCGTCTCCGCGCTGCTCCACGCCGGCATCGTCAACCTCGGCGCCTACCTCCTCCTCACCCTGGCGCCGCTCCTCAGTCGCCTGACGATCGCGCCCGCCCTCCTCCTCGGGGCCGGTCTCGTCACCGCGCTCCTCGCCTCCACCGTCCTCCTCACGCGCGGGAGCGTGAAGGGCGCCCTCGCCTGGAGCACCTGCGCGCAGATGGGATTCATCCTCCTCGAGTGCGGGCTCGGCGTCTATGACCTCGCCCTCCTGCATCTCGTGGGCCACGCGCTCTACAAGGCGCACGCCTTCCTCAGCGCGGGGACCGTGGTGGCGCGGGCGGTCGGACGGCCGCGATCCCCCGCCCCCTCGCTCGGCGGATGGCGCTGGGCGGGGAGCCTCGCACTCGCGGGGCTCGTCACGGGCGCGGTCGCGCGCGTGACCTGGGGCTCCGAGACGCTCGCACACCCCGGCGTGCTCGCCTCCGGGGCGATCCTCGTGCTCGGGCTCGCCGGGGTGCTCGCGACCATCGACTGGCGCGGGGGCTGGCGCGCGCTGCGCCTCCCCTTCGCGCTCCTGGTCGGACTCCCCCTCGCCTACGCGGGGTGGCACGCTCTGATGGGGCGCATCGTCCCACCGCTCGTCCCCGCGGCGCTCCCCGTGGCGGGCTTCGTCGTGGTGCCGCTCGCCTTCCTCGGGTTGCTCGCGCTGCAGGCCACGGTGACGGCGCACCCCGCGGGCGCGGTCGCCCGGGCGCTCTACCCGCACGCGGTCGCGGGCTTCCATCTCGATGAGCTCTTCACGCGCCTCACCTTCCGCGTCTGGCCGCCGGTCCTCACGGTGCCCCGCCAGATCGCGCGGTCGGAGGCGATCACCCCCGCCGCGGAGCGCGCCGCCTGATGACGACGCTGACGATGCATCCTCCCACCCTCGCGGACGATCCCGGCGTGGATCCCGCCCTGCGTGCCCAGATCGACGCCGCCTGCGCCCGCGTGGCCCCGGCGTGGCCCCTCGATCGCCTCATCGCGGTGAATCCGCATTGGGGATGGGTCGCGCGGCCGATCACCGAGGCCGCCGCCGAGCTCCATGCGCTCAGCGGGGCCCGGTTCCATCTCCCGCGCCGCTGGTATCGCGAGGCCCTCGCCTCGGGACGGCTCACCCCGGCGGACCTGCGACGGGCGCTCGAGGTGATCGGGTCCACACGCTCCCTCGACTCGGTGCTCGCCGCGATCGAGGAGGAGGCCCCGACGGTGCCGACGCATCCGCTCATCACGGCGCTGCGCGACGGGCTGCACGACACCCGACGCGAGGTCAGCTGGCACGACCTCGCCATGGGGTCGATCGGCCGGGCCTGTGAATCCTGGTTCGATGTCGACCAGGCGACCTGGCAACCGGATCGCACGTCGGGGCTGTTCGGCCTCTGGCGTGCCCTCGCCCGCGCGGAGCGCGGGCCGCGGCTCCTGCTGGACGTCGCGCGATGGACCGAGGCGGTGGACGAGCTACCGACGAGCCCCCTGGCGGTGATCGAGGAGGCCCTAGAGACGCTGGGGGTCCACGAGGGAGGGCGCACCGACTATCTCACGGCCGCCCTGCTCAGCGTCAACGGGTGGGCGTCGCTCTGCGCCTTCCGTCGGTGGGAGGCGCGGCTGCAGCAGCAGGAGGATGCGACGATCGAGTGCCTGCTCGCGATGCGGCTCTCCTGGGACCTCCTGCTCTATCGCACGGCGCGGGGGACCGATCTCGCGGGCCGGTGGCATCGCGCCCGCGCGGTGTGGCGCACGCAGGCCGCGCTCATCCCGACCGACCAGGAGGTCGACTGGGTCCTCCTCCGTGCGCTGGAGCTCCGCTATCACGAGCGGCTCGCGGCCGCCCTGGTCGCGGTGCCCAGTGCGCCGGTCTGGCGGTTCGGCCAGACGGCACCGGCGACCACCCGGGTGCAGGCCGTGTTCTGCATCGACGTGCGCTCGGAGGTGTTGCGGCGCGCGCTCGAGTCGCATGATGCGGGGATCCAGACGCTTGGCTTCGCCGGGTTCTTCGGGCTCCCGCTGGCCTACGCGCCGGTGGCGGGCCCTGCGCGCCCACAGCTCCCCGGCCTCCTCGCGCCGACGGTGGTCGCGGGGGACATGGGGACCGGGCTCGACGGTGCACGTGCCCGTACCGCGCAGGCGGCGGCCGATGCGCGCGCCTGGGATGCACTCGCGACGGGGGCCGTCGGGGCCTTCCCCATGGTGGAGGCGACGGGGATCGCTGCGCTGGCCTCCCTGGTGCGCGCCGACATCGCGACCACGATCCGCCCGGGCGATGCCGCGCGCCATGGGCTCGACGACCCCACGGTGCGCGACGCGCGTCCCGTCCTCACGCGACGGCTCGACGGCACCCCGCTGGAGACCGACGACCGGGTGCGACTCGCCGCCGACGTGCTCCGCGGGCTCGGCCTCACCGAAGGGTTCGCCCGACTCGTGGCCTTTGTCGGCCATGGGGCCACGGTCACGAACAATCCGCAGGCCGCGGGTCTCGCCTGTGGCGCCTGCGGTGGGCAATCCGGCGAGGTGAACGCCCGGGCCCTGGCCGCCCTCTTGAACGATCCCGTGGTGCGGGATGCGCTCCGGACGGAGGGGATCGTGATCCCACCCGAGACGGCCTTCGTGGGGGGGGTGCACGACACCGTGACCGATGGGGTGACGCTCTATCCCGAGGCGGTGGTGCGCCTCACGCATGGCTGCGAACTCGAGGCCTTCGCCGAGGACCTCCTCCTCGCGGGCGACGCGGTCCGGCGCGAGCGTGCCGCGTCGCTGAGGATCCCCGAGGCGAATCGCGCCCCGCTGCGCGTCGCCTTGGAACGGCGCGCCGCCGACTGGTCCGAGGTGCGCCCGGAGTGGGCCCTCGCGCGGAACGCGGCGTTCATCGCGGCGCCACGCAGCCGCACCCGGCCCCTCCGGCTGGATGGACGGGCCTTCCTCCATGAGTACGACTGGCGGCAGGATCGGGGCTTCACCGCACTGACGACGATCCTCACCGCCCCCGTCGTGGTCGCCCACTGGATCAACATGCAGTACCTCGCGTCGACGGTGGATCCCACGCGGTATGGGAGCGGGGACAAGACGCTCCACAACGTCGTGGGCCGGCGGATCGGGGTCTACGAGGGAGCCGGGGGCGACCTCCGCATCGGACTCGCGCATCAGTCGGTGCACGACGGCACCGATATCGTGCATGAGCCCCTCCGGCTCGCGGTGTATGTCGAGGCGCCGGCCCCGGCGATCGACACGATCATCGCCGAGCACCCGGTGGTCCGCGACCTCGTCGCGAACGGGTGGATCCATCTCTATCGGATCGACGGGGAGGGGGCGGCGGTCTACGTGCGCCGCACCGCCGGCTGGGAGCCCGTGGCCGTGCGCGGCGGCTGATCGCTCACCGCGCGGGGGGCGCGGCGTTCACGAACGCCGCGATCCGTCGCACGATCGCACTCTCGCCGCGATTGATCCGTGCGAAGGCGCCGACGCTCACGCCGTGCGTACCGGGGACCCACACCTCCTCGACCGGCACGCCGGCGGTCCGGAGGGCGGCGGCCAAGCGACGGGTGTTGCGCGGATTCACCGTGCGATCGTCCTCGCCCATGACGAGGAGTGTGCGCAACGACCGCGGCGTCACGAAGTGCACCGGGAGGGCATCGTACTCGCGCTCCGGTGGACCCGCGAAGGTCCGTCGGAGGAGCTTCGTGTCGAAGACGAAGTCGTAGGGCCCCGAGAGCCCCACGAACCCGCTGAGGATCGCCGGGGTCGTGCCCTGTGTCGCGAGATAGCGTGCATCGTAGGCCACCAGCGCCGCGAGGTGCGCCCCCGCACTATGCCCCATGAGCACCACGCGCGTGGTGTCCCCACCCCACTCGATCACGCGGGCGCGCGCATGCGCCACCGCCCGGGCCACATCATCGACGAACGCCGGGAAGCGCGTGCCCGGCATGAGGCGATAGTTGGGGAGCACCGCGACGAACCCCAACTGCGCGAGCGCCTCGCCGACCCAGGCGTAGCCGCGCTTGTCCCCACTCTCCCAACTCCCGCCGTG
>CAIVJV010000148.1 GCA_903906325.1 uncultured Gemmatimonadota bacterium | reverse complement strand
TCATCCGTTCATCGTATTGCATCGTCCATTACTCCCGTGAGAGCGCGAGGATCGCCGCCTGCGGGACGACCAAGAAGCGCTCGTTCTCGAAGGTGATCTCGACGGCGGCCTTCCGAAAGAACAACGCGTAGTCCCCGACCTGGGCCTGCATCGGGATGTGGCGCGGGTCCTTGGCCCCGCCGATGCGCCAGGGCTCATCGAGGTGGTCGCCCACCTCGGGAAGCGGGGTGCCGGGACCGGTGGCGACGATCCGCCCCCCCTGCACCGCCTGATTGTCCACGGCGGTCGCGGGGAGATAGAGCCCCACCTTAGAGCGCTCCTCCCCCTCTTCGACCCGCACGAGGACGCGGTCCCCGACGACGAGGAGTTCCTTCCGGCCTTTCTTCATGGGCCGAAAGATAAATCAGCGCACGAGGAAGAGTCGGTCCTGCCGCTTGATGGCCCAACGAGGGATCCCATCGGCCCCGATGACCATGTCCTCCTCCTGGGCCATCCGGACCTTCTGCCCGCCCCACTCGGGTACCGGGGTCGTCGCCTGCAGCTCGATCGAGAACCACATGTTGGGGATGATCATCGCATCGCCGCGGCCAGGGACGCCGTCCTGATAATCCCAGAGCCCCACCAGCGGGCCGGCCCCATGCCCATGCTTCCCGATGGGGTGCGAGTAGAACGTCCCCTCGATGCCGAGCGCGGACATCCGGGCGCGCGAGGCGGCGAGGGCCTCGTTCCCGGTGCGGCCGGGCCGGACCTCCTCCATCTGGATGTCCTGCATCTGGTTGGCTCGGCGCAGCGCCGCCGTGAGCCCCGCCGGGGCCTGCGTCTCCCCGGGGCGGAGCACATACGCCATGTGCTGCGTGTCGGTGTTGAGCCCCAGGGCGGTGATCCCCACGTCGCTGTGGAGGACGTCCCCGCGCTGGATGACCGGGTCCTCCCCCAACGCCTCGCTCGTCACCCCGCGTCGCTGGACCTCGATGCTCGGCTGGAACCAGGTCCCGAGCCCGAGGTCGTTGACCTGCTGGCGCCACCACCAGACGAGGTCGCTCGTCCGGGTCTTCCCGGGCACGACCACGGCGTCGGAGAACATCCGCTGCGAGAGCTCCCAGACGAGGGCCTGGAGCTGCCCGTAGAACGCGACCTCCTCGGGAAGCCGCGTCGCGATCAACTCGAGGGCGAGCGCCTCGGCGGGCCGGAATCGCCGCGCGAGGTCAGGGCCCAACGCCTCGGTCATCCCATCGCGCTCCCCCGACGAGAGCCCGTCGGTGAAGGCGAAGGTCCGCGAGGTGTTGATGGCGATGACCTTGGGATTCTTCTCCACGAGCGCGGCCTTGAGGACCTGCCACTGCTCGTCGCCCCAGAGCTCGGCCTGCCGCCCACCGACATCGGCCTCGACCGCCTTCATGGCGCGGCGCGCCTCGTAGAGCCCCCCCTGCGAGGTCCCACCGAAGGCGATCCGCTCCACGCAGGACCCATCACCGGGGTCCTGACGCCCCTGGGCGGCGCAGCGATCGAAGAAGAGGTAGATCGTGCGCCGGCGCGCGGCGAAGGTGGTCGGGGAGACCAGCGAGGAGAAGACGGGGTCCTCGTTGTATTCCCGCATGGGGATCACCCAGGCATCGACGCCATGCTTCCGCATCAGCGCGGGGAGGACGGTCGTCAGGCGCCGCTCGAGCCAGCGCTGCTGCGTGGCGGCCTGCTCCCGGAGGGTCCCGAAGGGGCGGCGCGGGGCCTGCGCGGAGAGGAGCGAGGCGACGAGCGGGAGGCAGGCGAGGACGCGGATCAGAGGCATCATGAGGCGGCGGGGGTGGGTTTCTCGCGGGGCAGGATGAGCCAGCGCACGATCGTCGAGACGATCGCGAGCGCGAGCGCGTAGAGCGGGATCAGGGTCAGGCGGAAGGTGGAGAGGCGGATCGCCGCCCCCTGCCAATCCTCGAAGGTCGCGGGAAGACTCCCGATCCGCTCGAGGCCGGCGCGCATCATCCCATAGCTGACCGCCACCTCGGTGAGGGCGTCGATGGCCGCGAAGAGCGGGGCCCGCCAGAGCCAGGACTTGGCGTGGTAGTTCCCGAGGTAGAGCGTCGAGAGGAAGAAGAGGATCGCG
The DNA here is from genome assembly GCA_903906325.1 of uncultured Gemmatimonadota bacterium. GTDB lineage: Bacteria > Gemmatimonadota > Gemmatimonadetes > Gemmatimonadales > Gemmatimonadaceae > Pseudogemmatithrix. The sequence continues at coordinate 1,154 of CAIVJV010000148.1, read as the reverse complement.
ACCTGTCCGAGGAAGGTCCCCGCCACCCAGAGCCAGGAATCACTCCACCCATAGGTGAGGACGACGTTGCGGTAGACCCGCAGGGTGACACCGGTGAGGACCGCCATGACGACGACGTTGAGCCCCAGCCGCTGTAGCAGGGATTGCTGGGCCTCGAGCTCGTCGTCGAGGTCGATCGCGGTCATGACCGCGGTGGGTCGCAGGAGCGGCATCGATCAGGCCCGCGCGATGCATTCGATCTCGACGCGCGCGCCGCCGGGGAGCCCGGACACCCCGACGGCGGTGCGCGCCGGATACCGTCCCGCCGCGAAATAGGTGCGATAGACGGCGTTCATCCGATCCCACTCCCCGATGTCGACGAGGAAGACGGTGCACTTCACCACGCGGTCCATCGAGGACCCGCTCGCCGAGAGGAGCGCCTTGATGTTCTCGAGGACCTGCCGCGTCTCCCCCTCGATCCCTCCGGGGGCGAGGGCGCCGCCGTTGGCAGCGTCCGCCCCGATCTGCCCCGCGAGGTAGAGGACCCCCCCCGCGCGCACGACCGGCGTGTAGGGGCGCGGCGCGACCCCGCCTGGGTGGAGGTGCGTCAGGGGGGCGCAGGCCGCGGTGAGCAGGAGGGCGGCCGTGAGGGAGCGGAGGACGCGGCTCAATGGAACACGTGCCCGATGCGATCCCATCGGATGTCGAAGAGGAAGGGGAGGGGCCGGTCGGAATCGTCGGCGTTCCACGAATAGTAGACGAAGAGCGGACGCCCCCGCACGTTCTCCCGCGGGACGAGGCCCCAGTAGCGGCTGTCCTTCGAGTTGTGGCGGTTGTCCCCCATCATCCAGAGATAGCCCTCGGGGACGACGAGCGGCCCCCAATCATCGAGCGTCGGTTGCGCCGGCGCCGGGCCGAAGCGCGACTCGGTGAGCTGCACCCGCTTCTGCCAGTCGAAGAGGGGATCCACATAATCCCCTGGCGTCCCCGGCAGGCCCGCGGCATAGCCCTGTCGCTCCGGCTCGCCATTGATGTGCACGATCCCCGCGCGCGAATGCACGGTGTCGCCGGCGACGGCGATCAGGCGCTTCACGAGGATCGGGGTGGCATCCCACGGCTGGTCGATCTGCGGGGGCGAGATGAAGACGACGATGTCCCCGCGCTGGGGCTCGGCG
>CAIVJV010000147.1 GCA_903906325.1 uncultured Gemmatimonadota bacterium | reverse complement strand
GTCGGCCACGAAGGCGCCGCCGGCGTACGCGCCTTTCGGATCCCCCACGTTGGGGATCACGATCTTGAGGGAGCTCTTCCCTCGGTACTTCACGGCGTTGTCGATCGACATCGCGGTGAGGAGGGAGCCCTCGAAGGCCTGCCAGTTGACCCCATCGGCGAAGCCATCGATGAACACCTTGGGATCGTCCGGAAAGGATCCGGGACCGGTGGACCCGTCGCGGCTGCACCCCGCGAGGGTGAGGACCGCAGTGAGCGCAGCGAAGGACCGGCGGAGGGCGCGCATGGGAGACTCCATGAAGGGGGACCGAACCACCACCCAGCGGCAGGAGACGGATCGCCCCCTGCTTTGTTCGACGAACGAACAAACGATGCGGGCCAGAGGAAATCCTGTCAAGGCGCCCCTCCCCCGAAGGTTCCGGGGGGTCGCCCGGCGCCGTATGATGGACCCACCCAGCCGTACCGGGGACCGGGTCCCGCTCCACCTCCGGATCGCCCCGCGCCCTCTCCCAACCGACGCCCTCGCATGCCTGCCGTCCGGCACCTCTTCTCCGTCCCGCGCCTTCTCCCCCGCGCCTGGCGCCTCACCTTCCTCCCCGCCACCCTGGTGGCCCAGCAGGTCCCTCTCGTGGACCTCGACCGGGACGCGGGCCGCCATGCCGTGGTCGACCGCGAGGCGGGCCAGTACCTCGGTCACGTCTCCACGACGCTGCTGGGCGACGGCCGCACGATCCTGGCGGTCTACCCCAAGGGGCATGGGAAGGGCGCCATCCTGATGAAGAAGAGTGCGGATGGGGGCCGCACCTGGAGTGAGCGCCTTCCCACCCCGGCCAACTGGGCGACCTCACTGGAGACGCCCACGATCCACCGGGTGCCGGATCCCGTGCGCGGTGGGCACCGGCTGATCCTCTTCTCTGGGCTCTATCCCGCACGCATCGCCTCGAGCGACGACGAGGGGCGCACCTGGACCCCGCTCGCCCCGATCGGCGATTGGGGCGGGATCGTCGTGATGGGTTCCGTGGTCCCGATGGCCGACGGCTCCCTGCTCGCCTTCTTCCATGATGACGGGCGGTTCTACACCGCGAACGGGAAGGCGGAGGGGACCTTCCGGCTCTTCCAGGTCCGCTCGGTCGATGGCGGGCGCACCTGGGGCACCCCCGCAGAGATCTGGCGCGGGAGCGATCTCCACCTCTGCGAGCCGGGCGCCGTTCGCTCCCCTGACGGACGCACCCTCGCCCTCCTCCTGCGTGAGAATCGTCGCAAGGCGCCCTCGCAGATCATCACCACGACGGACGAAGGCCGCTCCTGGAGCGTGCCGCGCGACCTCCCGTGGGAGCTGACCGGCGATCGCCACACCGCACAGTACGCCGCGGATGGCCGCCTCCTCATCACCTTCCGCGACATGGCCGAGGGGAGCGCGACCAAGGGCGATTGGGTCGCCTGGGTTGGCCGCTGGGAGGACCTGATGCGCGGGACGCCGGGCCAGTATCGCGTGCGCATCAAGGACAACACCAACCAGTGGGATAGCACCTATCCGGGACTGGAGCGGATGCCCGATGGGAGCTTCGTCGCCGTCACCTACGGCCATTGGGAGGCCGGGCAGCCCCCGTACATCCTGAGCACGCGACTCCGCCTCGAGGAGCTCGACGCGCGCGCGGCCTTCGATGGGGCGCGACTCGACCGACTCTCGCGGTATCTCCAGCACCAGGTCGACTCCGCCAAGATCGGGGGTGCGGTCGCCGTGGTGCTCCGCGACGGCGAAGTG
>CAIVJV010000146.1 GCA_903906325.1 uncultured Gemmatimonadota bacterium | reverse complement strand
CGGAGACGAGGATCACCCGCCGGATCGCGAGGGGGTCGGCGAACGCCGCGACCGCGGTGAGCGAGGCCCGCGTGGTCCGACCCTCATCCTCCATCAGCATCGCCGTCGCCGGCACACCCTGGCGCCGGAGATAGCTGCGCCCCACCGCGGCCTCACTGGTCCGATCCCCGGGGGCGGTCCCCCCGGTGAGGATCACCCGCGGGGCGAGCCCGCGCCGATACAGCGCGAGCGCCTGATCGAGCCGCGCCTGCAACACCGGGGAGGGCTTCCCGCTGTACTGCGCGGCCCCGAGCACGACGATCGCATCCGCCGGTTCGGCGCGGTCGCGCGCGCCGACCCAGAGGACGGCGAGGAGCGAGCTCCCCCAGAGGACGAGGGCGACGCCGAGCACGCCCGAGAGACGCCGGAGGATCACCGCGTGACCTGCATCCCAGGACGCGGCGCCTGCGCCGGGATCCCCCGCTGCGTGAGGCGCTCCGCGAAGGCATCCTGCGCCTCCGCTTCGCCATGCACCAGGAAGACATCCTCGAGGCGCGGGGAGGTGGCGCGGACGGCGTCGACCCACGCCAGCAGCTCGGTGCGATCCGCATGCGCGCTATACCCGGTGAGCACCTCCACCTGCGCCCGCAACGGCACCTCCTCCCCGAACACCTTGAGCATCGGCTGGCGCTCGACGATCCGTCGTCCGAGCGTATGCTCCGCCTGGAAACCGACGATCAACACGGTGTTCCGCGGATCGGTCGCGGAATGGGCGAGGTGATGGAGGATCCGCCCCGACTCCGCCATCCCCGAGGCGGCGATGATGACCTTGGGCCCCGGCTGCCGCATCATCGCCTTGGAGTCCTCGACATCCGGCGTGAACTGCACGAGGGGGAAGGTGAAGAGCTCCGTCCGGTTCGCGGCGTGCGCCTGCACCATCGGCTCGGTGGTGTCGAACACCCCCACATGCTCCCGGAAGACCTCGGTCGCCTCTGACGCGAGGGGGCTGTCGATGATCACCGGCACGCGGGGGATCTCCCCCGCATGCGAGAGCGCGTGGAGGTCGTAGACCAGCTCCTGGGTCCGCCCCACGGCGAACGAGGGGATCAACACCCGCCCCCCGCGCGCCACGGTCTCCCGCACGATCCGTCCGAGCTCGGCGCGCGAACCCTCCACGCTGGTGTGGTCGCGATTCCCGTACGTCGACTCGAGGATCAGCCAATCGACATCGCGCACCGGCTCCGGGTCGCGGATGATCGCCAGCCCCGAGCGTCCGATGTCGCCGCTGAAGCCGAGGCGCCGCGTGTGCCCCGCCTCCTCCCACTCGAGCTCGATCGAGGCCGACCCGAGGATGTGCCCGGCGTCGGTGAAGGTCCCCCACACCCCCGGCACCACCTCGAACCGCTGGTGGTAATCGTGCGGCCGCATCTGCTGCAGCATCGTGGAGACGTCGCGCAGCGCATAGAGCGGCTCGGGGGCCGAGCGGCGGTGCCGCGCGAGGAAGTCGGCGTCCTTCTGTTGGATATGCGCGGAATCGGCGAGCATCACCTCGCAGAGGTCGCGCGTGGCGGAGGTCGCATGGATGTCCCCACGGAACCCCTCCTTCACCAGCCAGGGGAGGCGCCCCGAGTGGTCGATATGCGCATGCGAGAGGACCACCGCGTCGATGAGGTGCGGGGCGACCGGAAACTCGCGGTTCCGCGTGGCGGTCTCCGAGCGCCGGCCCTGGAACAGGCCACAGTCGAGGAGGATCGTGCGGCCCTGCACCCGGAGGAGATGGGCCGATCCGGTCACCTCACGGGCGGCGCCGATGAACTGGAGCTGCACTCAGCCCTCGGGTGTCGCGTCGCGCGCGAAGACGATCGTCAGGCGCATCCCATCCTGCGACATCAACGTCGGGGTCCACCCCCCGCGGCTCCGCTCGTTCAGGAGGTCGGTGAGCGCCTCCTCATCCTCGCGCTGATGGCGCGTCTGCCGCACGATGACCGCTTGGTATTCTTTCATACGCACCGGGGAAGATAGTACCTTGCCAGACATGGTGCCCCCCTCCGCGCTCCCCGGTCTCACCATCGCGGCCCACCCGCTGGTGCGCCACAAGGTCGCCCTCCTCCGCGACGCCGCCACCCCCAAGAAGCTCTTCGCGGAACTCGCCGAGGAATTGGCGATGCTCCTCGCATATGAGGCGACCGCCGACCTCGCGCTCGAGCCGGTCACCGTCCCGACGCCGTTGGAATCGACGCCGGGCGAGCGACTCCCCTCGGAGGCGGTCACCCTGGTGCCGATCCTCCGCGCGGGACT
>CAIVJV010000145.1 GCA_903906325.1 uncultured Gemmatimonadota bacterium | reverse complement strand
CTCCCAGGCGCAGGTCCGGAAGATCGCCGAACTCAAGATGCCCGACCTCAACTGCGATTCGATCGAGTCCGCCATGGCGATGGTCGCCGGCGCGGCCCGCTCGATGGGCGTGGAGGTGAAGGGATGAAGACCCACGGCAAGAAGTTCCGTGCGGCCGCCGAGAAGGTGACGGCACCGAGCTACGCCCCCAAGGCGGCGCTCGAGCTCGTCAAGTCCGCGGCCTTCGCGAAGTTCGACGAGTCGGTCGAGGTGGCGGTCCGCCTCGGCGTCGACCCGCGCCACGCCGACCAGGTCGTGCGCGGCACCGTCGTCCTCCCCGCCGGCACCGGCAAGACGGTCCGCGTCCTCGTGATCGCCGTCGGTGAGAAGGCGAACGAGGCCACCGCGGCCGGCGCCGATTTCGTCGGCGCGGAATACATCCAGAAGGTGAAGGATGGCTGGACCGACTTCGACGTCATGATCGCCACCCCGGACCAGATGGGGCAGGTCGGTCAGCTCGGTCGCGTCCTCGGCCCCCGCGGCCTCATGCCCAACCCGAAGGCCGGCACCGTGACCTTCGATGTCGGGCGCGCGGTCAAGGAGTCCAAGGCGGGCAAGATCGAGTTCCGCGTCGACAAGGCCGGCAACGTCCAGGCCGCGATCGGCAAGGTCTCGTTCGGCGTCGATGCCCTCGAGACCAACTTCGCCGCGTTCATGGATCAGATCCTCCGCTCCAAGCCGTCCGCGGCGAAGGGCGTCTACGTCAAGACCGTCGCCCTCTCCAGCACCATGGGGCCGGGCGTCCGCGTCGACACCACTCCCTACCGGTAACCGACGATGAAGCGATCCGACAAGGAGCAGCTGGTCGCCGACCTGAAGGCCAAGCTCTCCGGGGCCGAGGGGGTCTTCTACACCGACTTCACGGGCCTCAACGTGAAGCGCATGACCGACCTGCGCCGCCGCTTCAAGAAGGCGGGCGTGGAGTACGTCGTGATCAAGAACACCCTCGCGCTGCGGGCGGTGAACGAGGCCGGCCTCACGGGGCAGAAGCTCCGCGGGCCGACGGGCGTCGTGGTGACGAAGGATCCCATCACCGCCGCCAAGCTCCTCTCCGACTTCGCCAAGGAGAACGACCAGAAGCCGACGGTGAAGGGCGGGCTCTACGAAGGTGCGGTGATCGATGAGGCGATGGTCAAGAAGTTGGCCTCCCTCCCGACCCGCGACGAGGCGCTGTCGATCCTCGTCGGCACGTTCAACAGCGTGCTGATGATGTTCGCCCTCGCCCTCGAGGCCAAGAAGACGCAGCTCGAAGGTTCGAACTAATCCCCCAGGCTCCGGCCTGAATCACCAGCCCCAGGATGTCCTGGGGGACTATACACCAAGGAGAATCGGTACCATGGCGAACACGACTCTGAGCAAGGACGAGATCCTCGACGCGATCGGCGGGATGTCGGTCATCGAGCTCACCGAGCTCATCGAGGCTTTCAAGACGAAGTTCAACGTGACCATCGCGGCCGTCGCCGCGGGCGCGCCGGCGGGTGGCGGTGGTGGCGCCGCGGCCGCGGAGGAGAAGACCGAGTTCGACGTCGTCCTCAAGGACGCCGGCGGCAAGAAGATCCAGGTCATCAAGGTGGTCCGCGAGCTCACCGGCCTCGGCCTCAAGGAGGCCAAGGACATGGTCGACGGCGCGCCGCAGACCCTCAAGACGGGCGTGTCGAAGGCCGACGCCGACGCCATCAAGGCCAAGCTGGAGGCCGAGGGCGCGGTCGTCGAGATCAAGTAAGCTTGCATCCGAGCTTGCGGCAGCT
>CAIVJV010000144.1 GCA_903906325.1 uncultured Gemmatimonadota bacterium | reverse complement strand
CGCGGCGGTCCCGACGATCGAGCTCCTTCGGACGCACGGCGGGCGGGTGGTGCTCTGCTCGCACCTCGGGCGTCCCAAGGGGACGCCCGATCCGAAGTACACGCTCGCGCCGGTCGCGCCCCGGCTCGCCGAGCTGCTCGGCGGGGCGACGGTCCGGTTCGTCCCCCATGTGGTCGGCCCCGAGGCGGAGGCAGCCACGCGCGCGCTCGCGGACGGTGAGGTCTGTCTCCTCGAGAACACCCGCTTCGAGGCCGGCGAAGAGCGGAACGACGACGCCTTGGCGCGGGCCTTCGCCCAGCTGGGCGACCTCTACGTCAACGATGCCTTCGGCGCCGCGCATCGCGCGCACAGCTCCACCGCCGGTGTCGCGCAGTATTGCCGTCCCGCGGTCGCGGGGCTCCTGATGCGGAAGGAGCTCGAGTACCTCGGCGCGGCGCTCGAGAAGCCGAAGCGCCCCTTCGTCGCGATCCTCGGCGGGTCCAAGATCTCCGGGAAGATCGACGTGGTCGAAGCCCTCCTCCCCAAGGTCGATGGGATCCTCATCGGCGGCGCGATGGCCTGCACCTTCTTCAAGGCGATGGGGCTCGAGACGGGCACCTCCCTGGTGGAGCCCGATCGGGTCGCGATGGCGACCGATCTGATGGAGCGGGCGGCGTATCGCCTGACGATCCCACACGACGCGACGGTCGCCCCGGCGATCGCCGAAGGGGACAAGGCGCACGCCGTGCATCGCGACGCCATCCCCGAGGGGGAGGCGATGCTCGACATCGGGCCTGACACCATCGCGAGTTATCGCCGCGCGATCGCGGTCGCCAAGACGATCATCTGGAACGGTCCGATGGGCGTCTTCGAGACCGCGCCCTTCGATGCCGGCACGCGGGCGATCGCGGAGGCGATGGCGGAGGCCACGCAACGCGGGGCGACGACGATCATCGGGGGCGGGGATTCGGCGGCGGCGGTGGAGCAGGCCGGGCTCGCCGATCGCATGAGCCACGTCTCGACCGGCGGTGGGGCCTCGCTCGAGTTCCTCGAGGGGAAGGTCCTTCCCGGTGTGGCGGCGCTCGATCAGGTGGGCGCATGAAGTCGCTCGTCTTCGCGGCCAATTGGAAGATGAACCAGGCGCCTGCCGACGCCGCGCTCTTCATGCGGACCTTCGTCGGGCAGTATGCGCGCCAGACCGATCGGCGGGTGCTCTTCTTCCCTCCGGCGCTCTCGCTCCATTCGGTAGTCGAGGCGATCCACGATCGCGCCGACCTCCAAGCGGGCGTGCAGAACATCCACTGGGAGGACAGCGGCGCCTTCACCGGGGAGATCTCCGCCGGGCTCGCCCGCGGGGCCGGCGCGCGCTTCGTGCTCATCGGGCATTCGGAGCGGCGGCATCTCTTCGGCGAGACCGAGGCCGATACCGCGAAGAAGGTCGCGGCGGCGCTCAAGGCCGGCCTGACCCCGGTGATCTGCGTCGGCGAGACGCTCCCCGAGCGGGAGGCAGGCGAGACGTTGCGCGTGATCCGCCGGCAACTCCGCGCGGCGCTCGAGGGCCAGGAGGCCGGCGTGGTGGCGGGTGTCCTCATCGCCTACGAGCCGGTCTGGGCGATCGGGACGGGGCGCACCGCGACCCCGCAGGACGCCGCGGAGGCCCACGCCGCGCTCAAGACCGAACTCCGGGCCCTGGGTGGGGAGCGGAGTGGGGCGGTCCCCGTCCTCTACGGCGGCAGTGTGAACCGAGCCAACGTCGCCGGACTCCTCGCGGTGGAGGACGTCGACGGGGTGCTCGTCGGCGGGGCGAGCCTCGACGCCGAGCAGTGGCTGGCGATCGTCCGGAGCTGAGGGGCGTCGACCGGTTGCCTTCAGCGGCATAACCTCGCTATTCTTCGAGGCTTACCTCGTTCTTCCACACCCAGTGGTCGGGTCGCCATGTATACGTTCCTCCTCGTTCTCCTGATCCTCGATGCCCTCATCCTCGCTGCGGCGGTCCTGCTGCAGTCCGGGAAGGGGGGCGGCCTCGCGGCCAGCTTCGGAGGCGCCTCGTCGTCGCCGGCGGTGCTGGGGTCGCGTCAGGCCGGTGACCTCCTCACCAAGACCAGCTGGTGGGCGGGCGGGATCTTCATCTTCCTCGCCTTCGTCCTCCAGCTGATGTCGACGCGCTCGGCGGCTCCCAAGTCGATCCTCGACGATGTGGCCGCGCCGGCTCCGGCCGCGGCGACGCCCGCGCCGGCGACCGGCCCGGCGGATCAGGCCCCGGCGGGGCTTCCGCTGCAGGCGGCGCCTGCGCCTGCGCCCGCGACGCCTCTGCAGCAGTGACGCGCGCTCCGCTCCACGCGGCGCCAGGGTTCCTCCTCCTCGAGGACGGGACCCTTTTTCTCGGTCGGCTCCACGCACCGCTCGCCGCCCCGGCCGTCGCCGAGGTCGTCTTCACCACCTCGATGAGCGGATATCAGGAGACCTTCACCGATCCCTCATACCGCGGACAGATCGTCGTCATGACGGCGTCGATGATCGGCAACTACGGGGTGAACACCGAGGACCTCGAGTCCCCCATCCCGCAGGTGGCAGCGGTCATCGTCCGTGAGCTGTCGGCGACGCACTCCAACTGGCGTGCGGAGCAGGGGCTTGGCGAGTGGCTCGCCTCGGCGCAGATCCCCGTGCTCTCCGAGGTGGATACCCGGCGGCTCACGCGGCACCTCCGCACGGTCGGTGTGATGCGTGGCTTGGTCGGTGCGGGCACCGAGCCCTCGGCGACCGACCGGGCGCTACTCGCCGCCTGTCCGTCGATGGCGGGCCTCGATCTCGCCTCGCGCGTCTCGACGACGATGCGCTACGAGTGGGGTGCCGCCGATGCCCCGCATCACATCGTCGCCTACGACTTCGGGATCAAGCGGAACATCCTCCGGATGTTCGAGGCGCGAGGCTGTCGCGTGACGGTGGTGCCCTCCACCACCCCGGCGGCCGAGGTCTTGGCGATGCGACCCGATGGGGTCTTCCTCTCCAACGGTCCGGGCGACCCTGAGGCCGTCACGTACGCCCCAGCGAACATCCGTGCCGTCGTCGAGGCCGGGGTCCCCGTCTTCGGGATCTGCCTGGGGCATCAGCTCCTCGGACTCACCTTCGGCGGCCGAACCGTGAAGCTCCCCTATGGGCACCGTGGAGGGAATCACCCCGTCCAGGTCCGTGCCACGGGCGAGGTGCTGATCACGAGTCAGAACCATGGCTTCGCCGTGGAGGGGACGGCGGACGGGATCCCCGGTGCCCCCGAGCTCGAGGTCACGCATGTGAACCTGAACGACGGGACGGTGGAGGGGCTCCGCCACCGTTCGCGCCCGGTCTTCGGGGTCCAGTATCACCCTGAGGCCGCTCCCGGACCGCATGACGCCGTGCCCCATTTCGACGACTTCCTAGCGAGTCTAGGAAGTGGCGCAAGCGCTTGACAGGCAACAAGTAAGCTCCTAGACTCGACCATCGAACGCTTTGCCCCCCTCAGCATGTCGATGACCAAAGCCGATCTCGTTGAGCAGGTGACCGAGGCCATCTCCCGGACCTCCGGCCCGATGATCTCCAAGAAGGACTGCGCCCGCGTCGTGGACGCCTTCCTGGACGCCATCAAAGACGCCCTCAAGGAGCAGCGGAACATCGAGGTCCGTGGGTTCGGGACCTTCAAGATCCGGAACCGGAAGACCCGAATGGCCCGGAACCCGCGGACCGGTGAGCCCGTCGAGGTCTCCGCGCGTCCGGTGCCGGTCTTCAAGCCCTCCAAGGAGCTCCGCGCCCTCGTCGCTGACCTCGAGGTCGAGGCCGAGGCGTGAGGCGAAGGCGGGGGGATGCCCCGCCAGCCCGTGGACGCCGATGGGCGTCCCTCAGCGGTGCCGGGCGATGACCACCACCGTCCTTCTGTTCGCCTCGTGGGCCGATGCCTTCGGGCCTTCCTTGGCGGTCGAGCTGCCGGAGGGGGCGCGCGTCGCCGACCTCCTCGACGTGATCGGGTCGCGCGCGGCGGGGCGCCCACTCCCCAAACCGATGGTCGCGGTGAATCAGCGCTACGCGACCCCCGATCAGGTGATCCAGGTCGGGGACGAGGTCGCCATCATCCCGCCGGTCGCCGGGGGCTGACCGATGCGCGCCGCGCTGGTCACCCGACCGCTCGATATCGCGGCCCTCGTGGCCGAGGTGGCGCATCCCGGGACCGGCGCGACCACGCTCTTCGTGGGCACCGTCCGCGATCAGCATGAGGGCCGCGCGGTCTCGGGTATCGACTATGAGGCCTACGGACCGATGGCGCTGCGGGAGCTCGAGACGATCCTCGCCGAGGCCGCGGAGCGCTTCGCGACCGACCGGATCGTCGTCGAGCATCGCCTGGGGACGCTCGCGGTGACCGAGGCGAGCATCGCGATCGCCGTCGCCGCCCCCCGCCGGGTCGCGGCCCTCGAGGCGCAGCGCTACGTGATCGAGGCGGTCAAGGCGCGCGTCCCGATCTTCAAGCGCGAGCACTATGTCGATGGGACGCGGGCCTGGGTGGACAATCGGGGGGGCTCGGTCGTGGCCACGTCGCCCACGTCGGCGGTCGCGACATGACCACGTCGGCGCCGGGCGCCCCGCTGCGCGACCAGCACGGCCGCTCGATCGAGTACCTGCGCATCTCGGTCACCGACCGCTGCAACTTCCGGTGCGTCTACTGCATGCCGGAACGCGGGCTCGAATGGCTGCCGAAGGCGGAGATCCTCTCCTACGAGGAGATCGTCGCGGTCGTGGCGCAGCTCGCGCCCCTCGGCCTCCGTCGGCTCCGGATCACCGGAGGCGAGCCGACCATCCGTCCGGGGCTCACGTCCCTCGTCGCGCAGCTGCGTGCGGTGGAGGGGATCGAGGACATCGCGCTCTCCACCAACGGGGTGAAGCTCCCGCAGCTGGGGGCGGCGCTCCGTGCGGCGGGATTGGACCGGGTCAACCTCTCCGTGGATTCGCTCCGCCCCGATCGGATCGTCGCGATCGCGCGACGGGACCTCGGATTCGATCCCCTCGTGGCGATCGATGCGGCACTCGCGGCAGGGCTCGATCCGGTGAAGGTGAACATGGTGGTGATCCGGGGGGTGAACGACGACGAGGTCGTCGACATCGCCCGGCTCACGCTCGACCGCCCGGTCCACGTGCGGTTCATCGAGCTCATGCCGGTCGGCGAGATGGCCCACCTCACCGACGGACACGTCGTCCCGAGCGCGGAGGTCCTCGCGCGCGTCGGTACCCTCGGGACGCTCGCCGCCGCGGAGGGACCGGCGCGCGGGAACGGACCCGCCGTCTATCACCGCATCGCCGGGGCCGCGGGCACGATCGGCGTCATCACCCCGATGACCCACACCTACTGCGGGAGCTGCAATCGGGTGCGGCTCACCGCCGATGGTCGCCTCCGG
>CAIVJV010000143.1 GCA_903906325.1 uncultured Gemmatimonadota bacterium | reverse complement strand
CGGGGCGAGACCTTGTGATTGCGGGCCGCGGAACGGTGGGAGCGCAAGGTCGCTTACGCCCACCAGCGCATTGCGCGGCTGGGGTGGGAGAGTGCGGCGCACTTCACCGCACTGGAGATCCTGGGCTACCGGCACAACCGGGGACCGATGGTCCGGGCGGCGGAGCGGTGGGAGCGGGACGTCGGCATCCCCGTCCAACCCACCATGCCGGACGAGGGTTCCCGGCCGTTGACCCCCCCTCCTCGGAGAGGATATCTTGCGAGACTGGACAGATGGCCGAGTGGTTGAAGGCACCGGTCTCGAAAACCGGCATACCGGCAACGGTATCGTGAGTTCGAATCTCACTCTGTCCGCTCGCTCGCGTAGGCGCGCTGAAGGGTCTCCTCCAGCGCGCCGTCGTGTGTCGGGCCCCGGCCTCGGCGGGGGACCGACGTGGGACAGGTGGCCGAGTGGTTGAAGGCGCACGCCTGGAAAGCGTGTATTGGTTAATAGCCAATCGCGGGTTCGAATCCCGCCCTGTCCGTCCCTGCCGATGGGCCCCGGCCGATCGGTGCCGGTGTATCTTTCCTCCTCGGAATGTCCGACGCCTCCCAGGTCGCCCTGAACAGCAAGGCCGTCGCTCGGACGATCTCCCGCATGGCGGACGAGATCCTCGAGCTGAACGCCGGGCTCGACCGTTTGGTGATCGTGGGGATCCAGCGGCGCGGGGTCCAGATCGCGGACCGCCTCGCCGATGTGATTCGCGACCGCGAGGGGGCCGATGTCCCGCGGGGCGCCCTCGACATCACCCTCTACCGTGATGACCTGCAGACGGTCGGTCCGCGCCCCGTCGTCGGACGCACACAGATCCCCGTGGATATCGACGACCAGGTGGTCGTGATCGTCGACGATGTGCTCTTCACCGGCCGGACCATCCGAGCGGCCCTCGATGAGCTCGCCGATTTCGGCCGGCCGGCGCGCATCATGCTCGCGGTGCTGGTCGATCGCGGGGGGCGCGAGCTCCCCATCCATGCCGATGTCGTCGGCAAGCGGATCGAGGTCGGCTCCGGCGGCCGCGTCGACGTCTTCGTCCCCACCCTCGACGGCCGCGATGAGGTCGTCGTCTCCGGAGGCCTCGCGTGACGATCCTCGGGAAGGACCTGCTCGGGCTCGCGGGTCTCTCCCGCGAGCAGGTGACCGCGATCCTCGACGTCGCCGAGCCGCTCCGCGCCATCTCCGAGCGCGCGATCAAGAAGGTCCCGACGCTCCGCGGGATGACGGTCGTCAACCTCTTCTTCGAACCCTCGACCCGGACCCGCATCTCGTTCGAGTTCGCCGAGAAGCGGATGTCCGCGGACACGGTGAACGTCGCGACCGCGGCGTCGAGCGTCTCGAAGGGGGAGACCCTGGTCGACACCGCGCGGAACCTCGAGGCGATGCGAATCGACATGGTGGTGATCCGTCACCCGCACTCGGGCGCCGCACGCTTCCTCGCCGAGCGGATCGAGTCGAATGTGATCAATGCCGGCGATGGCACACACGAGCACCCCACCCAAGGGTTGCTCGACCTTCTCACGTTGCGCGAGAAGCTCGGCGGGCTCGAGGGGAAGCGGATCTGCATCGTCGGCGATGTGCTCCACTCACGCGTCGCGCGCTCGAACATCTGGGGGCTCAAGGCGATGGGGGCGCAGGTCGCGGTCTGCGGGCCGCGCTCGCTCCTCCCCGGGGCCATCCGCGAGCTCGGGGTCGAGGTCTTCGATCGCATCGAGACCGCGATCGAATGGGCCGATGCGCTCAACATCCTCCGCCTCCAACTCGAACGGATGCAGCTTGGCTACATCCCGTCGCTCCGCGAGTACAATCGGGTCTTCGGCGTGACCCGTGCGCGACTCGAGCGCGCGCCACGTGACCTCGTCATCCTCCACCCCGGCCCCATGAATCGCGGGGTCGAGATCGATTCCGATGTCGCCGATGGGCCGCACAGCGTGATCCTCGAACAAGTCACCAACGGCGTCGCCGTCCGCATGGCGGTGCTCTACCTCCTCGCCGGCAACGCACCGGCCCTCGCTGACGCCGCCAAGGGAGCCACCGTATGACCGCACCACTGCTCATCACCGGGGGCCGCCTCGTCGATCCCTCCCAGGGGCTCGACGCCGTCGGGGACCTCCTCCTCGTCGACGGGAAGGTCGCCGCGATCGGGGGCCAGATCGCGGGGCCCGAGGGCGCGACGCGCCTCGACGCCACGGGCCTCGTCGTCGCCCCAGGTCTCATCGATGTGCATGTCCACCTGCGGGAACCCGGTCGGGAGGAGGTCGAGACCGTCGCCTCCGGCGCGCAGGCCGCCGTCGCCGGGGGATTCACCGGCGTCTGCGCGATGCCGAACACCAAGCCCGTGACCGACAACCAGGCCACGGTCGGGTTCGTGAAGCGCCAAGGGGAGGCCGCAGGGTTCGCACGGGTCTACCCCTACGGGGCGATCACTGTGGGGCAGATGGGGGAGACCCTCGCCGAATTCGGGGAGATGGTCGCCGCCGGCGCCGTCGCCGTGAGTGATGACGGCAAGCCCGTCGAGAATTCGCACATCATGCGGACCGCGCTCGAGTATGCGCAGACCTTCGGGATCCCCGTCGTCGAGCACTGCGAGGTCATGGCGCTCGCGCATGGCGGTGCGATGCACGAAGGCACCGTCTCCGCGCGCCTCGGCCTCAAGGGGATCCCCGGCGAGGCAGAGGAGATCGACGTCATCCGCTGCATCCTCCTCGCCAAGCTCACCACAGGACACATCCACCTCTGCCACCTGAGCACCAAGGGCTCGGTCGATCTCGTGCGCTGGGGGAAAGAGCAGGGCGTCCACGTGACGGCCGAGGTCTGCAGCCATCACATCTCCCTCACGCATGAGGCGGTCGAGGGATACAACACGAACGCGAAGATGAATCCGCCGCTGCGCACCGCCGAGGATGTGGCGGCGCTCCAGCAGGGGCTGAAGGACGGGACGATCGATCTCCTCGTGACCGACCATGCGCCACACCACTACGACGAGAAGGAGCGCGAGTTCGCCGATGCCCCCAATGGGATCGTCGGGCTCGAGACCGCCTTGGGCGTGAACATCACCTGGCTCGTGGAGCGTGGGGTGCTGACCATCCCGCAGATGGTCGATCGGATGAGCTGTCTCCCGGCGAAGGTCTTCCATCTGCCCGGTGGCACGCTCGCGAAGGGGAGTGTCGCGGACGTGACGCTCTTCGACCCCTCGCGGCGGTGGACGGTGGATCCTACGCGCTTCAAGTCGAAGGGGCGGAACACCCCCTACGGCGGGCAGACGCTCACCGGGCAGGCGATCAGCACCATCGTCGGGGGGCGCGTCGTCTACCAGCTCGCTCCGTGAGCAGACCGCGGTCGCCGTGGACGAGCTTCGCCTGACCCCCGCCCTCCCCGTCGAGCCCCTCGACGAACTGCTCGCCGAGGCCCGCCGCTATGCGGGATACCTCGCGAAGCTCGAGGCGAGACGGGAGGGGACCCCCGCGCATCTCTTCACGCGGCTGCATGACGAATACCGGACGCGCCTCGAGGCGCTGCGGGAGCGCGCCGAGGCCGAGGCGAAGGCGATCGCCGAAGGGTTCGCCGCCGAGGAATCGGCCCTGCGAGACGCCGAGCATCGGCTCGCCGAGGCGCACGAGGCGCATGCCGAGGGCGAGTTGCGGGCGGCGGTCGGTGAGCTCCAGCCCGCCGTGTGGGAGGAACGGCGTGTGACCCTGACGGCGCAGATCGCCGCGATCGGGGCGGAGCGTGATGCGAGGGCGGCGGCGTTGACCCACCGACGGGCGCTCTTGGCGGAGGTGGGACGCGAGCGGGGCGGGGGCATGAACCCCGGCGCGGTACGGGAACGCAAGCGGGCACTCGGCTCCGCGGCTCCCCGTCCTGCGGAGGCGCCCCCCCACGCACCGGCGCCGCCTGCTCCCCCCGCGCCCTCATCGGCGTCATCGCGCCCACGTACCCCGCCGTCCCCCGAGCCCGCGGTCCCCGATCCCACGGAGCGGCTGGAACCCGCGACGAGCGCCCCTGCGGACGGCAAATCGCTCCGGTGCCATGGCTGCGGGATGATGAATTTCCCCAGTGAGTGGTACTGTGAGCGGTGCGGGGGCGAGCTGGCGGCGGCCTGAGGGGGGGGGCGTCGCAGGCCGCCGGGCCACGCGGCTGGTAACGCGGGGTTACCCTCGTCGCCGCTGAGGCGTTTCCATAGGGTAGCTTTCGCCATGTCCATGGAGAGGCCTGTGTCCGTCTTTCGTCGGTTCCCGCTCCGTCTGGTCTGCATCGCGATGGCCTGTGCGATGCCGCTCTCGGCGCAGGTGAGCTCCAGCCTGCAGCAGGTGAGCCTCGGCGCGGTCAAAGGGCAGACCGTCACCCTCGGTACCCCTTCGCCGAGCTCCCAGAGCCTCTCGCTCGTGGATGGGGCGATCACGGAGTGGGCCTCCCCGATCTCGATCACCGTCTCGTGGGACGTGACCAATTCGCCGTCCACGACGGTGAAGCTGGTCGGCTATTTCGCCACGCCAGACCAGGCCCTGTCCTTCAACGGCACCGCCTTCATCCCCGCGTCGTCGATCGAGACGTCGGTCGACAATGGGGCCAACTGGTTTCCGGTGACCTCCGCGGCGGTCGGTGGGGTGGGCACGCCCGGAGGGAGTATCCTGCTCTACACCTCGGCGCCGACGGAGG
>CAIVJV010000142.1 GCA_903906325.1 uncultured Gemmatimonadota bacterium | reverse complement strand
TCGAAAGCGCCATCGTGGAGAACGACCTCGTCACCGCCGCCGTCCTTTCTGGCAACCGCAACTTTGAGGCCCGCATTCACCAAAACATCCGCGCCAACTTCCTCATGTCGCCCCCGCTCGTCGTCGCCTACGCGCTCGCCGGCCGCGCCGACATCGACTTCGACCAGGAGCCGATCGGTATCGGAGCCAAGGGCCCGGTCTTCCTGCGCGACATCTGGCCCACCACGCAGGAGGTGGAGGACACGGTGCTCCGCGCGGTGAAGCGGGAACAGTTCGAGAAGGAGTACGCCGACGTCTTCGGTGGCGACGCCGAGTGGAAGGCCATCCAGGCCCCGACGGGGAATCGATACCGGTGGGACGCGGCCTCGACCTATGTGAAGCACCCCCCGTACTTCGAGGGGATGACGATGACCCCGCCGGGGGTCCAGCCGATCGCGAACGCGCGCGTGCTCGGGATGTTCGCCGACTCGATCACCACCGACCACATCTCCCCCGCGGGCTCGATCGCCGAGAAGTCGCCCGCCGGCCGCTGGCTCGCCTCGCTCGGCGTCGCCAAGAAGGACTTCAACTCCTACGGGGCGCGGCGCGGGAACCACGAGGTGATGATGCGTGGGACCTTCGCGAACATCCGCCTCAAGAACGAACTGACCCCGGGGATGGAGGGGTGGTGGACCCGCACCGCCGAAGGCGCCGAGCCGACGTCGTTCTACGAGGCGTCGATGGCCTACCAGCAGCAGGGCACCCCGCTCGTGATCATCGCCGGCAAGGAGTACGGCACCGGCTCCTCGCGCGACTGGGCGGCGAAGGGGACGATGCTCCTCGGCGTCCGCGCGGTGATCGCGGAAAGCTTCGAGCGGATCCACCGCTCGAACCTTGTCGGGATGGGGGTGCTCCCGCTCGAGTTCACCGCCGGCGAGACGCGCCAGTCACTCGGCCTCACCGGGTTCGAGACGCTGACGATCGAGGGGCTCTCGGACGCGATGGCGCCGCGTGCGACGCTCACGGTGAAGGCCGTGGGCGCGAAGGGGACGATCACCTTCCAGGTGCGGAGCCGGATCGACACCCCGGAAGAGCTCAACTACTACCGACATGGTGGGATCCTGCAGTACGTGCTGCGCCAGCTCGCCGGTGGGCGGTAGCGCGGTCCGGATCCTCTACAACCCCGCGGCCGGATCGGGCCGCGGCGCCCGGGCGATCGCCGGCATCCGTGCCGCGTTCGCCCGGTGTGGTTTCACGGATGTCCGCGCCACCCGGCACGCCGGCGACGAGGCACGGTTGGTCGCGGAGGCGATCGCCGACGGCGTCGAGACTCTCGTGGTCGCCGGGGGCGACGGCACCTGGTCCAACTGCGCCGTCCCGCTCGCGCGCGCAGGGAGCCCGGCGCGCCTCGCCATCCTCGCCGCCGGCACGGGGAACGACTTCGCGAAGAACCTCGGCACACGCCCGCGCGACTCACGGACCCTCGCGGAACGCCTCGCCGACGGAGGCGTCACCGAACGCCGCGTGGATATGGGGCGCGTCGACGACATCTGGTTCCTCAACGTCGCGGGGATGGGGTTCGATGTCGCCTGCAACGCCGCCGCGGAACGCCTCCGGCCCCTCCCCGGCGCACCGCGCTATGTGGTGGCCGCGCTCG